>JAGHRV010000056.1 GCA_018066175.1 Candidatus Colicola equi
GCTGATTCAAAGCGTAAGTGGTAGTTTAAGCAAGAAATCACCTTATTATTACAGAACCAAGAATGGCAAAATAACCATGTGCCATAAACCGACTTTGACCAAGAAATGGCAAAAAGCCAAACAATCACCAGACGCTTTGCAACGGCAAGAGAAATTCAAAAGGATGGTGCAGATAGCACACGAAATATTGGTGGCTCCAAACCTGCGGCAAGTGTATGAGAAACGCTACAAGAAAGAAGGAAAAGGCAAGACGCTGATAGGGTTTGTTATGAGCGTAGTGGCCAAGGAAATGTAAGCCCCCCTAAAGGGGAAGAAACGTAAACGTTAACTAATTAACCAACTAACCAATTAAGATGATGAGACTGAAGTTAAGACGCGTTGCGCAGTACGGGAATAGTGTAATGGGTGAGTTATGGAAAGAAGATTCCGTGACCGGCACAGGCGAGATGTTATGTGACACGTTGGAGAACAGTCAGTATCTGATTCCTGAAGGAGAGTACCGCGTGGATGTGACCCACAGTCCAAAGTTCGGGCGACTGCTGCCTATTCTGATTTCGGTTCCGGGACGCAGTGGGATACGCATCCACGCAGGTAACTCTTACAAGGATAGTAAAGGCTGCATCCTGGTGGGGAAAGCTAATGGTGCAGTGTTGGTGGAGAGTAGGAGGATTGAGGAGAGGGTAACGAAGACATTGGCTCCAATTGAAAATTGTATATTGAAAATTGAACATTGACGGTGATGGGGACATCGCCGAGAGTAAACAATATTTATTAACCATTAAACATTAACTGTATGAGTAAACATGTTAGTAAGACCGAATTTGAGTATCCGGTACACCGCATCTGCGGCAAGATTAGCCGCCACAGCAGGGTAGTTCACAGCTGTACCGCCAGCGGCAAGTTCACGACCTATTTGCAAGGCGAACGCGACTTAGTAGCACACCCCATCACGCAATCCGAGTTGGACCGCCAGGCTAAGTTCAAGACGCGTCAGGCCTTGGTGGCAGCGCGGGTGAAGAGAACCGCCAGCACCTACGAAGCCGACATGGCAGCCTATCGTGCGCAGTGCGACACCGGCTACAAGTCCTTCACCAAGTACATCTGGGCACAGGTGATTGCGGATGAAGATTAATCAATCATCAATTAACCAATTAGCCAATTAACCAAACACTAAACACCAAACACTAAACACTAAAACACTATGGCAAAATTAGAGTATGCTTATCCAATTACCGCCGTTCATGGCGTATTAGATCGTCCATCTAAGTTCGGTGCAGCTAAGCGCATCGCACGCAACCAAGATGGCGAGAGTAAACCGTTCTCCGTTCGTTACGGTCAACGTATCAGTCAACCATCCGCTGATGAGTTAGCAGCACGCGCCCGCTTCAGTGCTGTGGCTACTGCTGTCAAGGTTCGTAAGTTAGACCCCAACAAGACCCGCACCGATGCGGCTGCCTTCAAGGAGCAATCCACTTACAAGACCATGTACGCCTACCTGTGGCACGTTTGTGGCGACGAGTATGATGCAGCGTTAGCCGAGTCGGAAGAGTAAGCGGAGGCTAAACTATGGCAACTAAAGAAGTGCTGGCAATAGTGCTGATAGCATTCGGCGGATTAGTTGTAGCTTTCGCAGTAGTGGTGGAACCCTCAGGAGAACTGCACGGCAGCGTGCTCGCCTTCTGGGGGGAAACC
>JAGHRV010000080.1 GCA_018066175.1 Candidatus Colicola equi
TAATCCAAATTTTCCGGATAATAGTCCTGATTGGTGTATTGTTCGGTGTAGTTGGTTAATTGATGGGAAGCCGATGCAAAACCGATGGCGAGGCCTATTTTAGCACCTAATTCTGTGTTAGATGATAAGGCGGCACGTCCCACATAATCAATCTCAAATCCGAATGTAGCTCCGGGGGTATTGGTTAAATCGCCATTTGCTTTCCACCAAGATGCGCCACCAAAGATGCCGAAGGCAGCTCCATTGGTTTGTGCCAACATGGCAGAACTCATTCCAAAGACAAGTAATACAGTTATGAAATATCTTGTTCTCATAGTCTTACCTCCCTTCCTTCTGCATCATAGATGCCTTGTTCTGTTCGGATATACAGATGTTCGTTTAGGATGAACTTCCTAATCGGCGCTTGTTGTTTCTCTGCCGGCGGTGTGTCATATTTGATTAGTCGAGAACGGATAAACTTCTGACAGAAAATACTATCGGCAGTTGTAGCATCCATCACGGCGTAATATAGTCCGGAGCCTTGCAAGTTAGCGTCCATTGTGTATGAATAGCCGGAGGTCAAATAGATGTCATCACCTGAAGGATCAGGTATGCTATCCGGTTCGCCCACTACCTTATACCATTTAATCTGTTCTATGGTGGGGTCAAATCCCATTTCTTTGATGGCTTTGCGGTTGATCATCATCACCCAGTCAAAACGTGTAACGACAGGAATCGTATCAACGCATGTAATAACAGGTGGCAAAACGGTTAGATGCAACGTAACCACGCTATCGCAGCCGGTGAGTAAGGATGTGGTAGAATATATTTTGCCATCATCGCCTGCATCAGTAATTTCAAAGCCATTCCAGATAAATGGTAATTCATTTGGGTATTTGCTTTGATAATCATCTTCTGCATAAGCCTCTTTGACCGTCAGGAGCAATGTTACAATGCTATCCTTGAAACCTGATGTCGAAAGGATGGTATCGGTATAAGTTCCCGAAATAGTTAAATCTCGGCCGTGCCAAGAATAAGGTAATTCATTTGAACATACATCATGTTCTTCCGTTTCCGTTTTAGCCACCAAAACTGTCACTTGTTCAGTCGTGGCGCAATCGTGCATCAATGGAACAAAACTAATATTGTCCAATCCAAAGTCATTGCCGGCAGCATCATTATTTTGATTAATAATTTGTATAGTTGCGCTCGTAGCCGTTCCACTATTCCATACTTCATAGAACTGGGTCCATTCATGTAAGGAAGATGGAGAGTGGAAGATTTCTCCTATTGGTTGGCCATTGATATAGAATTGCAGCAACGCATATTTGCCGTGTTTATGGGATGCTAATAAAGAAACCAACAAGCAAGATAGTGCATAATCATTATTCGGTTTAACCTCTACCGTTTGTTCCCATAACATGGCATCGGGACTCTCGCTACCATCTACCACCATGAACCAACTATTGTTGTATCCGGGGAAGTCCGGACGAGTAGAGGTTTGATAGGTTGGCCACAAGTCAGAAGCCCATTGGCCTATTGTATATTTGCCATATTCAAATTCATTGGTTGTACGTGGTTCGTAGTATTTATAGGTAGTGGTAAATCCTGTATTACCCAATTCAAAGTCGCCATTTACGAGCATATTCTTTCCCGCCTCGTTGTATCCGGTTACCGTGAAAGTTGTGGATGTGGTAGGATATGCCTCTACATATTGAGCATCTGATTTTACCACCAATGCAGCAGGCTCCCAAGAATAGTAATCTGCGCCAGTTGCCCATAATAATGCCGTATCACCCTTGTTTATCATCGTATCAGCCTTGACTACCAATGAAGGGACAGGTATAGTGATTAGATGCAATGTAACAATGCTATCATGACCTGAAATATCTATAAATGTCTTTTTGTCTCCGTCATGGGCTTCGTTACCATACCATTCAAAAGTATTGCCTTCACACACATAAGCCGTAGTATCGTGCTCTGAGGCCTTAACTGTTAAATGCAACGTAACCACGCTATCGCAGCCGGTGAGTAATGATTGGAATTTATGTTGATACTCATCCTCTGTTGTACAGGTATGTTCATACCATATTAGCGATTCGCCTTGATTGATAGTCGCAAAAGTATCAACTGCGAATGTTGGTAGGATTGTTAACTTAATGTGTATAATACTATCACAACCTTGTTGATCCAGCAAAGCAACACAAGAATCTACGATTCCACTTGTCCCTATTGGGAAAATAATACCGGTGGTGGGATGCGTGTAGGGCAACTCCGAATCACAAATAATTGGGTAGTTGAATGTCGTATCTCGTCTTATTTTACCTATAAGACTGATTAATGCTTGGTTGTTCGTAATGTCACATTCGGCTTGTTGATTGCCTTGTTGTGCAATGCCATGACCTTCATCATTAGTAGTTATTACCAATGTGGTATCTTGAGCAATACGACATATTACGGAAGTTGGCACTTTAATGGTGACATCCTTACAGTCATCAATGTTCAAACTTTCTTTTATGGTATTAACTTGAATAAGTGTCCCTCTATACTCATTTAGATAAACAGATATTTCGTAAGGAGCAAGAAGGTTGGCATCGCCTGTATTGCAATAGGACAGGGATATTTCTATCGAATCATCTTTGATCTCATAAGATGCAGACGTCACAGTAACATCAGCAGCAGGAACAAAGATATCGCCTTGTTGATCAATAATCGGCTTTTGCGCCAGGAAAGAGTTAAATGGTCTTGTGCCATTGGGGAATAGAGTAGCAACATCATACTGATATTGAGGGATTGTCATATCCTTATTGATATTAACCGAATTATACGCCCATTGATTCCAAACCGGACGAGCCGAGGACCATGTGCCGGGTTGGGCTGCGCCATAGACAGAGAGCCATCCATTTCGATTCGAATAATCATTTGTACAAGCAACAACAATCTCCGCGACTCCATCTCCATTAACATCCGCTACAATAGGATATTCCGTCATCGTCTGTGAAATTGCAGATATTGGTGAGCATAAATTGTTAAGTGTTATTCCATCAGCAATATATAATGTATTTTGAGTCCTTGAAACAATTTCATTATTACCATCCATGTTAAAATCAAACACAGTAAATCCCGATGTTTCTGCCCAAGGTCGATGTTTATGTACTCGTCTCATTTTATTAATCACGGTACTATCATATGCATAAGCACACATACCGACACCTCCGGGGATATTATACATAATCTCAGCAAGACCATCATTATTTATATCTCCCGCAAAAGGAATAGATGCAGTAGACCTTGTATCTGCATACCATTTTGTTGAAGTATCACGCGAAAAAGAAATTATTTGATTAGTTTGTCCATCCCACACATAAGTGTCTAAAAAATAAGGTTTACTATCATCCGTCGTAGTATGGGAGGCTCCTAAAACACAGATATCAAGATCTCCATCACCATCAAAATCCAATACTATAGTCTGGCCATCGTAATTATAATCAGCATACTGACTGATTGTACTAGCTTTTCGTAGTAATGTCCATGAATTTGTACTAATATTTTCGCTTATTAAATTAATCTTATAAATTGCATTGCCTGCACATAATTCCAATGTACCATTACCATCAATATCTGCTAAAGCCGGTAAATAATATGGGTAATAGTGTTTGGATTCATTAATACCATTAGGGGCCCCAAATCCCATTCCTGTCTCTAGTAAATCTATTTCTAACAATAGATTGCCTGATATCGCATTATATATATACTTATCGCACACAACCTCTGGAATATTGTCATTGTTAACATCTGCAAGCATTGGAATAAATGGATTGTCCATGGTATTTGAACTGCGCCATTTTTGTACTCCAAGATAATTATAACAATATAAAACATGATCTACCCCTACGACAAATATTTCACATTGAGAATCTTTATCCACATCTGCAATAGCAATAGGTTGCCCACTTAAAGAGAATGTGGTAACTGACATTGTTCTTAATAAATTTCCATCTCGACCAGAATAAATGAGTAATTGATCACACGTATAGGTATATGCTCCTGGCAATGAAGAAGATGTTGCAATAATTTCAGTAATACCATCTCCATCTAAATCTGCCACTAATGGTGTCGTCATATCATTCGCGCCTTCACAACGATACAATTCTTTCATTTCAAAATTGCTTGCCATTGGAGGTACAACACATTCCACGTCCATTACATTATCGGGATAAGGGATGTCGATAGGACGAGATACTGTCAAATGCAACGTAACCACGCTGTCGCAGCCGGTTTGAGAAGTTAGGATTTGTTCATAATCACCGGATTCGGTGTATTTGACGCCATTCCATTTGTAGTATTCATCTTCGTTGATAGTGGCACTAAACTCATCTTCTAATTTAGGTAATATGGTTAGATGCAAAGTAGCCGTACTATCGCAACCTGCATCAGTGGTGAAGGTTGCTATATAGGAGCCTTCTTCCGAATACGTTTCGCCATTCCACGAGTAAGATTCACCATAACAAATTTGGATGTTTTCTTCATAAGAAGCGACGCATGGACCACCTATACCGAGGTTGAGGGTTATGATACTATCACACCCATTAGCAGCCGGCAAGGTATCTCTATAAGTGCCGGATTCGGTTAGGGTCTTGCCATTAAAATCATAGGACGTAACATCTGATACATTCAGTGTGGTAAAGGAACGATCGTCCGTTAATGTGAGTCGTTCAATAGATACTATACCGGCATCGTTCCAAATGGTATCCATGTATTGCCCAGGCTTGGTATATGGTTTGCCACAAAAGATAAACGTATCTTCGTGGCAAAGTGACGCAGATACATCATGAATAGGCATTGGTAAGACTACTAAATAAAGTGTATAGTTAAGAGAACAACCACAAGCTCCTTCGGCAATGGTAGTATAAGTGCCTGTTTTGTCGAGTAATTGTCCATAGAAATCGTACGTAGAACCCTGTAAAATAGTATCATAAAGAATGACCTGTTCGCCATTTTCCATGGGAACAATCGCCAAGTGCATGCGATAGGTGGTACATAATTCTAAATCACGATATTCCAATGTGTAATCTACATAATCACGGTCTTTATAGTCATCAATTGGAGGTAAAGTGTAGTCATATCCTTTGAATGAATACGTAGGACGATAGCAAATAGTATCGTACATATCCTCGGCTTGGTCTATGAGTTCAAGATGTAGAATAGTAACGCTATCGCAGCCGGTGGAGGAAGTTAGGATATCGGTATAGGTGCCGGCAGCGTTATACCATTTATAGTGCCAGCGGAAAGAAGTGCCGGTCACAATCGTTTGGTAAATGTCGGTTTGATAAGTAGGCAACACATTGAGCA
>JAGHRV010000037.1 GCA_018066175.1 Candidatus Colicola equi
ATGATTAAGGGTGTTTCGGCTGTCCGTGCTACAACATCAGCAAATAGTATTTCACCTTCTTTGTCAAGAAGAATAAATCTTGCACGTCGTGAATATAAAAACGGAGAAACCATTATTTGCCGTACTCCGGAGGATATGAATCGCTATTTTGATAGTTTATGATTTATAGTATTGCATATTCAAAGCAAGCTGATAAAACGTTGCGGAAGTGGAAAAAATCCAATCCCGTATTGTTTAAAAAAGGCGACTGCTATTTTGTGTGATATAATGCAACATCCAAGAACAGGGATTGGTCATCCAGAGCCTCTGGTTGGTGGGAATAATATCACCTATTCACGTCACATTACGGCACATGATCGTATCGTTTATGACATTTATGATGCTGAGATTACAGTGTTAATTCTTCAAACAGAAGAACACTATAACGATAAATAACAAACTACCCCAGCCTATGATTAACCGGCATCGTAAAGGCGGTGCATGACATATAAAATATAGCGTTGTACATCAATCACAAATCAGACATAAGAGATGGAAAATATCATTATACCTCAGGGGAATACTAATGAAGAGGTAAAGGCTCGTGAACAGGTAATCTATCAATTTTACAAGCAGTGGAAATTAGCCAACCCTACTCAACGGAAATATAATCTTTCGCTCAAAGACTACATCAATATTCGACAAATATCTATTATTGAAACGGCAGAACATGCTGCAAAAACCTATTTAAGTACATTAGCGGTCTTGCAGTTAGATGCGATTCTCACGAATGCCCAAAAAGTAGCGGTTGTTAGAACTAAGATTCGTTCTCGAAATCAAAATCAATTTGAGAAGATGATTGTGATGGGATATCAATGTGTGGGTATTGGAGCAATAAAAATGATTGTAGGAATTAAACGAAGTAATAAAGAAAAAGTCCAGTATTGTATTACTCACTTAGATGTGGACGATTTATTATACACTGATTTTTGTCACGCAATACAAACAAAAAAATAAGTAGGTCACATGGCGTAACCTACTTTTTTTTGCCCCAAGAATGCGTAGTTGTAGTTTCTCAACGGATAGACCTTCGTGGGCGGGGACTTCTGCACTACTCGAACAGTCAACAGAGCTACGTTCTTAAATCTTGCTGCAAAAGTACTGCTTTTTTTTGATATGTGCAAATTTTTGTGCATATTTTTTTATTTTTTCTTGCATATCTCAAAAATTCTTTGTAATTTTGCAGCGCAAAACTGCAAAAATAATCTAAATAACTACTATTATGGCAACAATAACATCTGAAAGGGAATCTGTGATAAGAATGCCGATGTTGAAAAGAAACGTTACAAATGATAATAGTGCGATTAGTGCTTGTTCGTTGGAAGCGTATGGAGATAAATTGGCACATGCGATAGGGCAAGTATTTGGTTTGAACGATATTCGTGAGGCTGAATAATGGCACGTTTTCGTATATTAGTAACTAATACTGCGGAGCGGGATATCGTCTCTATTGTGCAGTATATTCGTGAAGAATTGCACTCCCCATTAACTGCCAAGCGATATTACGAAGGCTTAATGGAGCACTTGCGCTGGCTTGAGGAGCATGCATCTGTTTTACCAATACAACCTGATTCTCCGTTGTACAATGATGGTTTGCCGATTAGACGGTTGAATTATAAAAATGTAGCCATTATTTATGCAATATCGGGTAGAGATGTGTATGTGTATCACATCATCGCTCAGAAGTTGATAACGTATGGTGATTGTTGATTAAATATACTTTGGCTGTTTTGCAAAAACAGCAGACATACTACTGCTGTAGCAGTAAAATATAGCGTTGTAAGCCCAACTTGAGTTTTTGAAACTTCGACACTTTCAAAACTTATTTACGAATCAAGCACGGTTTATGGACGCTCACGTTATCAGCGTGAGTTTTCCGTGCATTTATTTGATTCGTATAGATAGTCGAAGACCTCAAAGAATCAAATGAAGCGAACGAAAGCGCACGCTTTTTAATAAACATAGCGAAACAATAAATAATCTTTACTACGGAGAATGCCTTCTGCCGAATAGTGAAATGAAGGCAAAATAAAAAAACATACTATGAGTAAAAGAATCTTTTCTTCTTTTTTAGTTGCCATCTTGGTAACGATGGGATGCCTCGCTGCGGATTTTACAGTAGATGGTATCAGTTATAATGTGATAGGTGATATTAGTGATCGTCAAGTAGAAGTTACATCGCAAACAACTGAATATTCTGGTGTGATTACAATTCCTTCTTCTGTGACATTTAGCAACATGACATTCAGTGTTACGAGCATTGGAAGTTGGGCTTTCGCGAAAAATAACGGCTTGACTGCTATCGAGATTCCAAGTTCGGTTACGGAGATTAAAAATAATGCATTCTATAGTTGCCGCAACCTTCTATCTATTACTATTCCTAATTCTGTGAAGAGTATTGGTGCATGTGCATTCCTTTATAGTGGTATAAATTCTATCACTCTTCCTAATTCTATGACGAGTATTAGTTATAGCACTTTCTCTGGTTGCAAAAATCTCACTTCTGTCACGATTCCAAATTCCATAAAAAGTATTGGATATTGCGCTTTCGAAGATTGCTGGAGTCTCATTTCTGTCATTATTCCCGATTCTGTTACGAGTATTAGTTATAGCACTTTCTCTGGTTGCACCAATCTCACTTCTGTTATCATTGGTAAGTCTGTAAAGAGTATTGGACGCGATGCTTTCTATGGTTGCAAAAGTTTAACCTCCATTGAAATTCCAAATTCCGTAAAGAGTATTGATTATAGTGCCTTTATGAGTTGCTCTGGCCTCACTTCTGTTATCATTGGCGATTCTGTGACAAGTATTAGCTATAGTACTTTTTGCAATTGCACCAATCTCATTTCTGTTATCATTGGTAAATCTGTAAAGAGTATTGGATATAATACTTTCTATGATTGTAGCAGTCTTTCCTCAATCACTTGCTATGCGGAAACCCCACCCACATTAGGAACCGATGTATTTTATAATGTTTCAAAATTTACACCTGTCTATGTCCCTAAAGGAAAGAAATCTGCATATGAAAACGCAAAGGGTTGGAAAGATTTCTTCAGCATTAACGAAATAGATACTCCTACTGATGTTCAAAACCATATTTCTGGTCAAAATAAAATACTTCAGAAAGTTCTAAAGAATGGGCAACTGCTCATAGAGACTAATAACGCCATCTACACCCTTATGGGACAAAAGGTAAAATAAAATAGGTTTAGCAGGTTTAACAAGTTGAACGGGTTTAGCTACCTATATTCTTATATTCTTAACTTTTAAAGTTAATCATATAAACTCTCTTCCATCGCAGCCTCTCGGGGTTGCGATGGTTGTTGTTTTTGGGTGGCGAGGAGGCGAGGTAACCATCCGATAAAGTACATATTTTAGGGTTTGTAAAAAAGCTGTAATTTTGCAGCCGATTTTCAAACTCTAATTTTATGTGTATGACAAAAGAACAAATTAATGCTCTACGTGAGCGTGCTGTTTGGAAGAAATTATCTTCCGAACTGAGTTGGACAGAGGAACTGCTTACCAAGTATGCAGACCAAGTAGATTGGGAAGAAATTTCTTCCAATGCAAAAGTGTTATGGACAGAATCTCTGCTTCGTAAATTTGCAGACAAACTGGACTGGGAAGAACTCTCTAAGAATGATGCATTCGCTCTTCGTTGTCCGGACATTATCCGTCCATTTGCCTTGTATTGGCATTGGGATGTCAAAACAAAGTATACCGCTTGGACTCCGAAGTTTATCTCCGAAATGAAAGCCCATCTGGATTGGAAAGAACTCTATCTATCGGCATCGTATGAAGAACAGGAATTTTACCTCAAGGAGTATTTCGAGTTCGTTTCTCAGTTGTCCTTCAATGAAACCAGTTGGAGACGAGATCGTTATTTCGAGAAGTATGTTGACGTTCAATGGAAAGAGCGAGCTAACGAAATACTTTTTCGGACGTAATAATTCTTATAAATACGCATGTTATGATACAAGCCTTAAAAGATTTTGCGAACCATGTTGGCTGCTCTATTACCGTGATTAGCCATGGCAAACTTGCATTGAACAAGTATATGGCTTCTGCCATCAAAAATGGTCTAAATGTGCGGAGCGACTGTGCCTTTATGGTTGTAAACATGGGGTACCACATTACCGATATTTTGGTCATAAAGAGTGGCTCTATTTTATCTCATCACTCTATGTCTATTACTTATGAAACCTTTCTTCAGAATGTTATTGTGTACTTGAAGCAGCAGCATAATGTGCGTATAGACGAATCCATTGCTAAACGCATTTTGGATGCCATGTGCTCTGCTCATCCCATGCAGAAAAATCCTCCTGTTCGATGTGTTGTTGTTGGTCTCAATAAATCAACCTCTCTTCCTATGAGGATACCTCTCTCGTATGAAGATATCGCCAACTGTCTTTATTCCGATATAGAAAAATTCGGTTGCATTCTTACACGGATTATTGATTCAATGACAGCAAATGTGAAGGCAGATATCTATGAATCTGGCATACAATTCACTGGAGACGGCACATCTTTACGTGGTATGGCTCAACATTTTGAGGATGCAATTAATATTCCATGCTATTGGGTATAAATACCATTAACTTTCGTGTTGGGTTCTGCATTAAACCCAACTGAAATTCTTGCGAGGCAGAAAACAATTCGTTCTCTGCCTCGCATCCTATATGCACGTATTATGCACCGTATATGCAAACAACCTGCACCACTTGCACCTACTTACTCCCAATCGGAGGGGGTAGGTTAAATCTTTAATTTTATGTGATAGCTATTGTGTGTGATGCACAAGTTGTTGAAAATCAATAGGATAAGTCGTACTTGGAATAAATAGAAATAATATACAGGGGTAGGTGGGGGGTGTACTTTCTAATATACATACCCGCGCGTATATGTGTATATACAAAACGAGTTACCCCACCTACCCCGCATAGCAAACACCGCAGACAGTGCAGACAGTACTTTCTTATATGTATGTACGCGCGTGTATGTGTATATACAAACAACCGTCTGCACTGTCTGCTCCGACGACGCGTAGTCTGTGTAGTCTGTGGGAGACTTTTTTTCATTTTTGTCTCTATTTGTATCAAATAATTCCTACTCTCGTTCTTTTTTCTCATTTTTCTCCATTTTTATTTGCCCTAACTCAATCTTTTTCTCATTTTTCTCCATTTTTTTCCCCTTTTTCTTGCACAATTCAAAAAAAAGTAGTAACTTTGCAGTCAGTTTCCCGACGGTCACCCGACAGTCGCCCGACGGTCACCCGACAGTAGCAAGACGGTGGAACGACAATCATCCGTCAGTCAACCGATAATCATCCGACGGTCATGTAAGACGTCCGAATACTATGCAAATAAGGCATGTATAACTAAAAAATTATATATTATGGCAAAACTAGAACCAACCTCCCTCGTCGCTGCCATTCATGGCAAAACGGATCACAAATCTGATGAGTACAATTATTTAGTACACGGCAAACAATATGCCCGTCGCCGCGAAGAAAATTACCAGAACAACCAATCCCCTCGTCAAAAATGGAACTCTTCTGCTTTCGCTTATGCCCACAAGCAACTCCACGCACTCAATACACCTGATGCTATTCAGGCTTATACGCAGGCTTGGCATGATGCACAAAAAATCGGTCCTAATGGCTCCTCCTACCAAGATGCTAAGGCTTGGAAATTCGCTTCCTTGCAGCAAGAATGGAAGACCGCACATCCCTTCGACCAGTGGTATGAGGATTACATCCAACATGTATCTGAAACAGCTGCCGAAAAGACCCAATCTGAACGCACATCTACTTTCATGCTTCAGCAGCAAATAGACATCCTCTCCGCACAAGTAGAACAACTCACCGCCCTCCTCAAGAATAAAAACACAGCAAAAAAGTAATATTATGACTAAAACTTTACTACACATTGGAGCGATTATCTTTTTTGTAATTGCTGCCGGACATTTGGCTTGCCTGCTGGCATTGGAACAGATGTTTGCTTTTTATAACGTAACGCCTATCTATGATATGTTGTACGCAGTAGAATCATGGCTTCCCTATGCCGTTACCATTGGATTAGTAGGTTGCTTTACGGTAGCTGGATTATATGGCTTATCTGCAGCAGGGGATATACATTTGCCTCTAACTAAATTGGCTATCATCACAATTGAAACGCTCTTTGCCTTGCGATGGATAGCAGGCATCGTGATGCTCTTTGTCAGAGGTTTCTCCTGGCTCGAAATCGGCAACTTAACCATCATCACAGTCATCCTTATCTGCTACGCAAAGATAAAATAAGCAAGACGATGTGCTATATGGCGACCTTAAACAGGTAGCAATAATCGTTCAAGCAAAACAAAAAGTGAGGGATTGGGACGGCAACATGAGGGATTCGAAAATTGCGAACAGAGTGAGCAATAATCGTTCGAGCAAAGCAAAAAGTGAGGGATTCGCACGGCGAGCGAAGCGAGCAGATCGACTGAGCGTAGCGAAGGAGAACCCCAAAGGAAAAAATCCCTCACTTTCCTATAAAGGATGATAAGGAATAGAGAGTTTAACGAACGTTTTTAGGCCAGATAGCGTAATCTATAAGCTTGCTTAACAGAATACGATAGATGGATAAAAAGAAAAGGATGGAACAGTTTCCATCCTTTTTCCTTATCATCCTTTTTGCGGAAAGTGAGGGATTCGAACCCCCGGTACGATCCGCCGGAATGTCAAAATTCTAAATCGTTGATATTCAACTGATTAGTATTTGATAAATTGCTTAGTTTTTCAATGTTTCGTCAGGATTCTGTCATGGTTTTTGCAGGCAAAAAAAACGTCTGCAACCCCTATAAATACTGGGCTTAAGAACCATCTGCACGCTTGCATCTTGTTTCAAAATCCGTCTGCAAAATTACAAAAAATTTACGACATATGCAAATTTATTTGACTTTTTTTGCGTTCTGCATCTAACTCTTTTTTGAGCATTTTGATTTCTTCATCCTTACTATTGATGAGCTCATCTTTCGTTTGCAGGAGTAATTGAAAATACCCCTGGTCGAAATGAGCATTTGGTGCTTGTTGATTTACAACCACCTGCCGTTGGAAGAATACGTCTATAGGAACTTTGAAGAAATCTGCAATTGACTCAAGTGTCTTGGCTGTGGGGTTACCATTTACCAATTGCCAAATGGAAGCATCACGCTTGCCAAACACTTTTTCACATAGGTCCGCAGAGGACACCTGTTGTTGTGCTAATAGCACCTTAATTTGATTACCGTTATACATACTTGTTTTTTGAATTGCTTAGGTTAAACAAGTCAGTTTTGCAATAATTCTACCCTAAAAATCGCTTTTTTACTTAAAAATACGCTTTTTTATACGCATTTTTGCGTTTTTATTTGGTAGTTTGCTTTTTTATTTGTACTTTTGTCGTGCAAAATTAAAACAAATATTTGATATACGCAAATTTTTCTGCAAAATTATGGTAAATTTTAGTGATTTTTACTACAAATTAGGCGAATCTGACAAACAATTGTTTCGTGATGTCGCAGAAATCCGTCTTGGATGGGGTCATTCAACCTTCTACTACAAGTTACGCCATGGGCATACAAGCCGCCCGGAGGATACCCTACTCGTAGTCATACTTAATGAGTTTGAAACAGACAAGGAAAGTCTAATTCAAACGGTGACCGATTACTGCGCCACACATGAGCTCGCACGTGTGCGCGATGCGCGTATATCTAAAAGGAAAAAGCAATCCAAATAAATACAATTATGAACGAGAAAACGAAAGAACAACTCCACACCTATGAGTGCTGGTGCCAAGCATTGTCTAAACATCCTGAGATTGTGCTTGATGGAATCTATTTTGCAGGAGATGGTTTGGTGGCTCGTGCTTATGGCACAGTGAACACTAAGGAACAGGTGCGAATAGCCAACGCTGCTTTAGACACTACATGTCAAGCCGTTGCGCGCTGGTCTTATTTGGGAGTATGCAGGCGTGCTTCCGGACAACGCTGGAAAGAATATGATTTGGAACTCATAGAATCCAAAGAACTCCGCCAAGAACGAATGGACGCTTGGCATCGTGAGCATCACCCATCTGAATCCAAATCATGATACCCCAAGAAGATATTGATGAGGTTCTATCGCGTGCCGACCTTACCCAAATTATCGGTGATGGTCTGAAGAAAGCCGGACCCGGCAAGTATAAGTGCTGCTGTCCTTTCCATGGTGAAAAGACGCCCTCCTTCTTTGTATGGACGAATAACGGCACCTATAAATGTTTCGGTTGTGGCGCACAGGGCAACGCTGCTTCCTTTGTTATGCAAAGGGACAACCTCACATATCCCGAAGCTATTCGCTACCTCGCAAGTGAAGTCCATTACACATTGCATGAGACTAAAGACCTTGCGCTATCCGCAGAGGAGAAAGCCAACAATGACAAACGCGAACTTATGCGAATAGCATACGACAAAGTGCAGAGGTTCTTTGTGGCTAATCTCTATCACGATGACCCCGAAGCGCGTGAGGCACTTGAGTACGCTACCAAACGCTGGGGTGCCGATTATATTCGGGAAGCCGGCATCGGTTACGCTTACGATGATTACAACCGGCTGAAGGAGTATGCTGAGAAAGAGCATATCTCTATAAATATCTTGATTGAGTTAGGGCTGCTCAAAAACAACGAGGAGAAGCACTCAATCTACGACTTCTTCCGGTGTCGTCTTATGATACCGATTAGGAGCATTTCCCACCAAATCATAGGTTACACAGCTCGCGTAGTGCAAACTGTCTATGAAGCCAACAAACACAAGGAGGGAAATGATCCACCAAAGTACATCAATTCTACCAATAGTCTTGTATATACCAAAGATAAGTCCATCTTTGGTCTTGATGTTGCCTATCGACAAGGAGCAAAAGAAGATCTTTTCTACCTTGTAGAAGGTGGTCCTGATGTCCTTCGGTTACAATCAATCGGTGTCTTGAATACTGTAGCCAGTTTGGGTAGTGATTGGACGCAACACCAACTACAGATACTACACAAACAGGCACATCGTCTTTGTCTGATCCCGGATATAGACAAGATTCCCGATGGGAAGTCTTGGGGCATTGGGATAGACAAAGTAATCGCAACCGGTACCTTGGCACTGAAGGAGGGCTTTGATAGTGTTTCCGTGATAGAAATTCCCGCGCCTGACAAGAAAACCCAAAAACGGGATGCCGACGAGTATTTTGACAAAAGACAGAAATTTGACGAATTGTCGGCGCAGGAATTTCTACCATGGTATGCCGCGAAATTAAAGTTTAGCAACCCCGAAGGACAGATGCGCAATCTTGAAACCATCGCAGACCTACTCAGTCTCTATCACGATGATTACAAGATAGACTTCTTACTTGCCGATATACGCAGATATATCCCAAGCACACTCCCCACTTGGCGTGACGCTATCAATAAAAGAAAGCGCATGCGCACGCAGGAAGCCCTAAAGAAAGCCGCACGGAATAACCTCCTCGATGGTGATATGATGAAGGACTTTGGTTTCCTTGAAAAGGACTCTTGCTATCTTAATATGGATAGCAATGGGCAATTGCATTTTTGGTCCAACTTCGTTCTCCATCCGTTATATCACATCAAAGACGCAGTGAACTCCTCGCGTATCTTCACCATTACCAATGAGGACAAAGACAGTGAAATCGTTGAGTTCTCCGGAGAAGAATTGACAAGCCTTCCATCCTTTATGAAGAAAGTCGAAAGTCTTGGCAACTTTATTTGGCTCGCTAAAGGTGAACAACTCACCAAGCTCAAACGATATCTATACAAAGTTACTGAGTCTGCTACATTGATTACTCAATTAGGTTGGCAGCGTCAGGGCTTTTTTGCCTATGGTAATGGTGCTGTCGATAATGGTTCTTGGTATGAAGCGGATGAGTATGGCATTGTCCGCATACAACGAGGTACAACGACACTCAATTTCTACCTTCCGGGTGCGTCCAAATTGTACGCCCAAGAATACTTGCTATACAAGTTTGAGCGTCAGTTTGTGCATAAATCTTACGGCAACTTCTCTTTAAGCGTTTATGCCGAAAGCTTTATTAGTTCTTTCGGCGACAATGCCAAGGTTGCTATGGGGTTCTTGCTGGCTGCTCTTTTCCGCGATATCATCGTCACGGAAACCAAGTCATTCCCCCTGTTGAATGTCTTTGGTCCTCGTGGTACCGGAAAATCGCAACTCGGCCACTCCCTAATGGCATTCTTTATTATTGAGAACACACCGCCCAATATCCAAACATCTACGATTGCTGCCTTGGCAAACATTGTGGCACAATGCGCCAATGCAGTCGTCCATATTGATGAATACAAGAATACCATCGATCTTGATAAGCGAGAGTTCCTGAAGGGACTTTGGGATGGTATTGGACGCACTCGTATGAATATGGATAAAGATAAGAAACGTGAAATTACACAGGTTGATTCGGCAATTGTTTTGACAGGTCAAGAAATGCCGACTATTGATAATGCCCTTTTCACGCGTCTTATCTTCTTGACAACCGACACAGAGGCAGACAAACGCACACCTCAAGAGCGCGCCAATTACGAGAATTTTGTAGCTCTCCGCAAACAGGGATGTTCACACCTAACGCTTGAGATACTAAAGTATCGCCGCCAGTTTGAGGAGAACTTCAAATCGTCTTGGGGAACTGCATCTGCAGATCTACGCGCTGCTATCGGTGAGGAAATGGTGGAATCCCGATTGTTTGATAACTGGCTCGTTCCACTCGCTGCTTTCCATGCGCTGCGCAATATACAACTGGGCTTCCCATTTAGCTACGACAACCTAAAGGAAGTCTGCGCTAAACTATGTATTAGGCAGAGCAAGCTCAGCCAAGAGAACTCCGATATCACATCGTTCTGGGATGTGGTTGACTTCTTACGTCGTCAAGGACTAATCGTGCAAGATTCGGATTATAAAATCCGCTATCGTGAGACTATTCGTGTGAAAGATGGAAAATCCTCACGAGTGATAACACTTAATCCGCCTCGCAAGATTTTGTATCTGCGCTTTAAGCGCATCATGGAACTATATCAGATCCATGCCAAAACATCCGGACAACCTCTGTTGCCAAAAACCTCCATTAAGTATTATTTGCAGACCTCTAAAGAGTTCTATTTCGGTGAGTCCACTTCCACACGTTTCAAGGAGTACCAGCAAGGTACATTCAAGTTCGAGGAAAAACAGGGCTTTGATGGATGTACCCATCTACAGCCAATAGAAATTACGGACTCTGCTTATTGTATTGACTATGAAGTGATACACCAAAATTTCAATCTTACGCTTGAAACGGTATCCTTCTCGAAATCGGGTGATGATGAGGAACCCGCTCCGCAAGTTCCACCACAAAATCCACAACAGGTTATTCCTGATTTGGATTGTGATGAACGTGAGGTGCAGACCTTCTGATTTGCTCGATAAATTGCTTAGGACGGTGCAGCTGCCTGTGAAGGTCGCTGCACTTTTTTTGTTTTTCTTGCGAATTGTGCCAAAAATTTTATTTTTAATAGCCCTTCACAAGAAACACAAACTACACACGCTGATATACAACGAGTTACGTTGTAACACAACGCCACACAAAATTACACAAAAATTACACAAATTTCGACGAGCTCAAAAAATCACACAATTATTGTATATTGTAATATTTTTTTTCACAAGAATAATAATCTATAAATCACGGAGTTAGGTCATTGTGTGATTTGTGTAATTTTTTTTCGGGAAAATAGGTGGTCTTTCTTGCTCTACCACCGGTACCGGGAACTTGATAAGAAATGGGCTTAATCTGCCATACATTTGATAGTTGCCCTTTCGCAGCAGTCCACATCTGATATGGTCACCTTTCCGTTGCAAAGTTAGCACATTCTTTCGGGGCTTGCAAGGTCACGCAAGTTTTGAACCGGTATTTGGTCAGGGGTCAACCTTCAACACTGGAGCAGCGGGCTTAGCCGACGTCAAGCGTCCTCGCGCAGTTGGGCTGTGAACACGTCAAGACTCCGTGCCGGAGTTCTCGACATGTTCACAGTCCACTTCTCTACCCAGTTCTTGATGCCGGCACTCCATACCACGGCAAGACTGCACCTTCGTCACAGTTCTTGCTGTGGTACTTCGTTGCTATGCCCTTGCTCCAACTTACATCAGGTGCATTGATAGCATTGCGTTTCGTTCCGGACATTGCGCCTTTGGCACTACGGGCACGGCAAGACTCCCTCCAAGTATTCGAGAGTCTCGCCTTGCTCCTCCGTTGGGGCGCGATGAACGGCAGGGGCAGAGTCTCGTTACGCGCACGGTTGGCACTGTGTCCGCACCGAGACTCCGCCTATTTCCTGCCTTCCTACACTACTCGCCGTCTATCAATTTGACCGCTAACCAAATACCTCAAAAATCTCCACACTACCACGGCAAGACTGCTCCTTCGTCACAGTGCTTGCTGTGGCAGGTAGTATTTTTGTCAAAAACCTTGCACGCACCGAATAATTCCGAATATGCTCTTAAAGCAACGTAAAGGTTATATCATACGCAA
>JAGHRV010000061.1 GCA_018066175.1 Candidatus Colicola equi
AGCAATACAGAGTGTATAATTATCTTTTACGGAGAGGCATATATGTATACACAATTTAACGATTTGTATCATTATAATGATGTTAATACAACTGTATTAGCAACTTATTTGACAATCTCTACATAATGATCTATACTAAACTCACAAATAAACAATACACGAGACAATGTGTATAATTAAATCGGAGGACATCTATATGAAAGACCAACACATCAACATGCAGATTGTAAAGATGATTGAGATGATGATCGATTATCAGTCGTTATCAACTAATTACCCAGAGCAACCACTTTATGAGATTATCAACAATCAACTCACAACGCTTGTAAAGTTACTTTATATTATCAAGGAGGAAAACAATGAACATACTTTCTGATTGGTTCTTGATTGAAGAGATGATACGTTATTGCCAAGCACAGTATAAGAAAACATGGAATAAGGACTATAAAACATTATACGAACTTTTAACTGTAGTTCGTAATATTATCAAAGGTGTTAACAATGAATAGTCTCAACATCTATATAGGTTCTGATACACTTAAAAAATGTGCATTACTCTGCTATGCTGATGAATGTTATTCACTTGATTGGCTATACGAGCTTTCGGATCATTTCAATCACGAACTTTCGATCATTGTATCAAATCACGACCCATTTGAGGTGTACCATGGCAAAATTAACTTATCAATCTAAAAGGCGTAACGGCCGCGAGTATGTGTATCTCGAAGACACGTTGGAAGCTTGCATATCCGAATACGAATATTTCTGTCCCCATGCGCCATTCACTCCAAAAGATCAAACTTACCGTAATAGGATTCGCGTGTATGACGATAACGGAAATGTCGTTCGTGACAGCTTTGTAGACAATGGTTATTGATGAATTTCCGATCGATTATAAATGTAGTGTAATAGCCGCTGATACGGAGACACATACATTTATAGACGGGGAGTTATTATCAACCGATGAGATCCAACGTATCTTTGCAGAGCAAGATGTAACCGGATCATATATTCACGGTCAAAGCTGGGCGAGAGAACACGTTTCAGTGTCTGCTTATGCTTGGCTGATCTCAGACGGAATTTACTTTGCTTGGTTAGACACATTTGAAGAATTTATCAACTTTTGTCATCAACATTTTGTGGATACCGTATGGTGGTACAACGCGAAGTTTGACTTTTCATTTATTGACTACGAAATATTATCAAGCGGTAAATGGGAGCTATCAACATCGAAGAAGTTAAAAGATCATCAATACAGTTCGTTACATGGCGATCAAGGCCAAAGATATAAGTTATCAATATGTATTGAGCGCAAGCGCGAACAGATCTCTGACAGGCATTATCGAAGTTATACAACGAATCACTACGATTTTGCAAATATATTCGGTGGTGGCCTTAAGCAATTACTTGATTCTTTTGACGTTAAAGATTATGATGGTAATGATATTCGTAAGCTTGAGATGGACTATCAAGGTGAGATCACTGACGAGTCAATAAACTATATGAAAAACGACGTATTCGGCCTTTATCATCTTATACGTATTGCAAGTGATTTTCTACAGCAAGAGACAGGATATACACTTCTAACGGATAAAGTAATGATCTTAACAGCTGGCGGGCTTGCCAAAAAAGTACTTCTTCGGTCATTATATGGTAAAGAAGATCTAACAGATACTGACCAGATCAAAAAAGAAGACAAGATGAATGTATCAACATATCAATCTATTCATAGAATGTCTATAGAGCTTGATCAAACATTGCGTCACAAGCATTTATACGTTGGTGGAAAGACGATCGCGAATAAAGATTATCTTAACAAACTTGTAAAGAGGAATATCTATTACTATGATCGAAATAGTATGTATCCATCAGAGATGGCGATCATGCCCGACTTGATCGGTGGACTTTCACAAATTGACGAAAAGTACATAGATTATTTTAAATCTCACGGATACCAAATAATATATGAGCTAAAAGACTATGGCTTTCACGTAAAAGATGGCTGTCTTCCTGTAATGTATGATTTCTTTACATCTCAGTATGTAGAATCGTTTATAGCTAGCGATTACAACAATCGCACGTTTATGATCTTCGACTTTGAGCTTGAAGAGCTTTCAAACTTTTACGACATATCAACCAACTATGAAGCTATATACGTGATTCGCAAAAGCGAAAATCCCGGATATAAAAGGTTTATTGATAAGTGGTATACGAAAAAGGCTGAATCTAAGAAAGCGAAAAATGGCGTCCTATCTGCCTTTTCTAAACTCATGTTGAACTCGTCGTACGGTAAGCTTTCGCAAAATCCTATGCGGCATATCACGCACCGTGAGATCAGCGAAGAGACAGAAGCAGTACATCTTGTTGAAGATGGTGAGGAGATCTCCGATGAAAAATCCCTTTTATCAGTAATCCAAGGAAGCTATATCACAGCGAAAGCAAGATGTGCTTTGATGTCATTTATGCGTGAAGTATGTGGAGGTGCTGAGAATACACGAGAGCATATTTTTTATTGTGATACCGATAGTATACAGACAGATATTGAGTACAAATATCCTGACGCGTATAAGCTCGGTGGATGGAAGTTAGAAGAAGGACGCCCCTTTACAGGCGGTAAATGGCTTGCGCCAAAAACCTATGTATTATGGCAAGAAATCGATGGAAAGCGTGAGTTTGTCGTGCATAGCAAAGGAGTACAAACAAAAGTACTTTCAGGCTTCTTTGGAGCGCATACCTCAGATAAAGATATAGACGATATATTTTCACCAGGTAGGTCGTATCAGACCTTATGTGGACTTAACGTACGGGGTGGCAAAGCTTTGCTTCCGTTAGAAAAGCAGCTTTGCAGAGTAGACAACCTTAAATTATCAAACGGTGACATTGTGGAGGCGTAAATTTATGAAAAATCGTATACCAAAATACGTGCAAGAGATCGCACGATTATATAATGTAGACGTGGCGAAAGTCGAAAATCTTCGTAAACGTACCGGCGAGCGATTAAACGTTGCTAGTCAATTATATGGATGGGAAAAATCAGAACTTCCTTCCATAGAAAATCTGTTAAAGTATCAATTAAATCCAGCGAGGAGATATAGAAACACGCGTGCAGAGACGATCCTATCGACTGCAACTGCAAAGAAAGATAAATCCGGTCGATATAAAACATCAATCGCAGCGAAATTAACAGCGATCAATAACTATGCCGGATATGGTACTCTTTTAACAGGTTTTGGTGAATTTGCGCAAGGTATAATCCAGTTTGAAACTCTCTATAGCAACACGTTAAATATCTTATCAAACAATCCGGAACGAGATAAATTAGCATATTTTAAAGTAAACGAACCTCTGTCAGTAAAAAAAGATAGGTATATGTATATTGTCAACAATCCTATCGGTCGTGAATCGGTAGTTCACATGAATCAAGCTGTGGAAGAATACAATAGAAAACTACCTGATTTAACACAACAAAACGCGTTAGAGGAATATCTGCATACTGTACGCAGTATTCTGTACTGGATCGATTATGCAGAATCACATGACGCAACAGCCGGATCATAATTTTTAAAAATATTTTCAAAAACTATTGACAATCAAAAAAATATATGATATTATTTATATGTCATTATATTATAAAACTTTCTTAAAGGAGTAAAAGAAACAATGAACACTAATATCAACCAAGAAACAGACGAAATCAACGAACCAATCGAAATCAAAGTAATCGTAACCAAAGTAACCCCTAAAGACACTTCTAAACCTTCTTTCAACAAATACAAAATCGTTCGTGATGGCGGTAGACTTGTAGAGTTAAGATTTAAACGTGACGTAAACACGTCGGAAATCGATAAGTGCACGAAATGCGTACTTCTCGTAGACACTTTGCAAGACGCGTCAGCAAACTTCGAGTACCCTCGCTTTTACGCAGGTGGCCTTATCTCGGTCGAAAAGATCTATTAACGCAAACCAAGACAATGAGGAATCTGACAATCGGCTTACCACGGAAAGAGCGGCGACGACAGCCACCGAGGCGGTTATCGGGCAACCGACGAGCGTAATACTCATTGATCTATGTTTCCCTTGGCTGTCCTCCGACAGCCATTTTTAATAGGAGAATAATAATGGAAGAAAAAGAAGAAAAACCGGAATCTTTGGAAGAGCTTTTTAAACGCACAAATGACGAGCAGACAGCAAAGATCGCAGAGCTTGAAAGGCAACTAAAAGAGCGTGATGATCTTATCAGAGCGCATTTCACTACCCCTACAAAAGCAACGCAATATAACGAAGACGATGGAGAGTTTTCTCAATCAGATGTGCAAAAAGTTGTCGAACTCGTGAAAAAGAAAAGAACTTAATTAAAAAGGAGATATAAATATGGCATTGAACATTGGACAGGCGACTCCAGTAAGCCGCCAGAACAGTATCATGGCAGAGTTGGTAGAGCCTCTTGCTTTGCAGGCAATTTACTCTGTACCTTCCACTAATCCTCTCTTCGAGGTATTTGAACGCGAAAGCGTTGACGCAGGCGCGGAGGTAGAAGAGATCCTTCTTGGCGACGCTAACATCGAGACGTATGACGCTGAAGGTAAGACAACGCTAAAACCTCGTGACGTGAAAGCGATCGCACGTTACTACAACGACTATGAACATCCAGTATATACGACAACCGTATACAGAAACGAGATCAGGAAAGTAGCGTTGAATCCAGAAAATGCAACGTCCCTTGCAGCAACGATCGTAGCACAGCTTACCGCAACGCGTGACGATGACCTTTACGCAAAGGAAAAGAAAGTACTCAAAGATATGAGTACGAACTATGCAGGACTTAAAGCAGGTACGATCACGGCTGGCACGAAAGCGGCTATGGGCGAACAGCTCACGGAAATGATCAGAAACACGATCGACGCGTTTACGTTTAAGAACGATCAGTATCTTTTACATAACGTGAACCACCCCGAAAATAAGATCAAGGGCAAAGCATACTTTGATCGTATCCGAATCATCATTCCTTATAAAGTAAAGAACGCAATTGACGTTGGTTATCTTGCTAACGTATACAATCTTGAAAAAACCGATCTTCTTTCCAAGATGGTGACAATCGACACCGACGACGGTATCGTATACGTCATCGATAAGATGAGCGTATTCCGTTACCCCCAGACTGACGAGCTTCTCGGGCAGGACAACGGTGAAGGTGCATTCCGTAACGAGTTCCTCCACGTGAATCAGATGATCGGTGCTTCCACGTTGTTTAAATTCGCATTCATCGACGCGAGCAACGTTGTTGCATAATTATGTCACAGAAAAGATTTAAAAATATTAACGGGTGTAGAGGTTTACGTCAACAAGCAAAAGCAGTATACTATGTCGATCTCTTTAACTTGATCGCAAATACACTTGGTATTGAGAATCCACCTGAGGGGATCCCGGAAAGGTGGATAAAAGAGCTATTGTTGAAGAACGGAGAGATTGCTGTTTGGAAAGGTATGTGGGTTGAAATTGCCGGGAACAGCGGTTTCTTTGTATACGGTGAGCCTACGACGTTGTTGCTTAGATCACCGAATAATGAGACGTCGTTCTACGTCAATCGTAAAGATCTCGCGTGGCTTTCCGCCAACCAACAACGCGTAGGCGTTACCGCGTATCTTGAAATGCAAGTTAATAAGCTTGTTGAGCTTGAGATTTCATTGAACCAAAACATTATCGCTTCCAGATCCGGTGATCTGATCGGCGTGCGTGATGAAAACACAATGCTTTCCATCCGTCAAGCGGTGTTACAGAATGATCTCGGTACACCATTCATCTTTACCGATCGTGATTTGATCGATGGTGAAAGCTTAACGCAGATCAAGCTTGCAACGTCTTTTGAAGCGGATAAGATCAACCAGCTTAAACAAGAGATTTATAACGAAACCCTAGCGCATTATGGGATATTGTCCGCTAACAGCAACAAACGTGAACGCGTACAAGTCGGGGAGATCGAAGCACAAAGCGACTTTGCTTATGATAGTATCTACACGATTATCGACACGTTCAATCGTGACGCAGAATCGCAAGGCATTGCAACAAGGTTATTCTTTAACGGCGCGATGGACGATTTCTCACAAAACCGAGATCTTGAAGACGATACCCCTACAGATGACAATAAGGAGGTAGCAAATGATTAACATCAATACGTTGCTTTCGGAGTTTAACGATCGTGGCACTTTGTTGAAGTGGCTAAAGAAAGTTGAAGAAGCACTCACGGAAGCAACGCTAACAAGCGTTGAAGTGCGACAGATCGACGATACGCACTCTGCGCTCAAATTTAACTTTGAAGACGGTACTTACGTAATATCTTCTCCCATCACGCTTGCGCAAGGTCCCCAGGGTGTTGAAGGTCCTCAAGGCCCTACAGGTCCACAGGGTGAACGTGGTCCGAAAGGTGATCAAGGCGAAAAAGGCGAACGTGGTGCAAAAGGTGAAACAGGTGATACAGGTGAAAGAGGTCCACAAGGTGAACAGGGTATCCAAGGCCCTGCCGGCGCAACAGGTCCTCAAGGGCCCCAGGGTATCCCCGGACAAAAAGGTGAAGACGGAAAAAGCTTCGATATCGTAGCAACTGTATCAAGCGTATCACAGCTTCCAGCCTCCGCTCCTGCTGGCGAGGCGTATTTCGTCGGTGTATCAGCTCCTCGTGACGTATATACTTTCGACGCGCTCACGCGTGCGTGGGTGAACCAAGGCAAGCTCCAAGGCCCACAGGGCGCTCAAGGTTTGCAGGGTCCTACCGGTGCAACAGGCGCGCAAGGTCCTACCGGACCACAAGGCCCACAAGGCGAACCTGGTGAGCCGGGGATCGAATCTGCTGAAGACGTGTTGACTTACGTTGAAGGAAGCGACTACGTGTCTGTTGACATGAATGAAGCAGGTACGAAAGTCGCTGTATCGTTAGATAACACTATGATCGACGATTACCCTACCGAAGACAGCGAAAATCTTATCACGAGCGCAGGCGTTTTCGACGCGATGGCTACGAAGGTCAACGCGAATAGACCTTCTATCGCACAAGCCGGAGGTCTTGTAACGCCTCTCCAATCGCTTACTAATAATGAGTTGGTCGGTATCAGCAGTACAGGTGATCAGATCCGCGTTCAACTCGGTGAAGGCGTAGCGCTCGAAGGTACAACTTCTCCGTATACGCTCAAAGCTACGGGTGGTGGTGGTAGCGCAGAACCTACGATCATTACTATCACATCTACTTCGGGTACATTACCACCGCAAGCGTTGGCCAAGATCATCGCAAGCGACAACGTATTACTTAAGTATAACGATATACTCTTTCATCTGATCGGAAAACCCATGGGTACCAAAATTTTTGCTACGCCTGTCACAGGTACAGCAGAGCAAGGCCAGCAGTATATTACTGTAAATACTACAACGGCTGCATTTACGTATAACGAATATTCAATCGGCGTGATCGTTGATATAACTTTCGTCGGAACAGCGGCTTACGTTGATCCTACAACGCTTGCGATGATGTTGGATAATCCACAGAATTTTATTGTAAGATACGATAAGACGTCGAGTATCCAGAGCTTATGCGCAACGTTCGCTTATGAAGACACTAGCTATCTATATTATACGAGTAGTTATACAATCGATACGACACCACACATGGAAACGCTGGCGATCAAGAAGACTACTGGTAAAACGGTAGTGCAGGAAGCAAGCTTTGGTGGCGGCGGAGGTGGCGGTACTCAGTTGTATAGACATAGCTTCACATTTGTTGATAAAGAAACAACAGCTTATATAAGTGTTTCATTTGTTTCGCCAAGTGCTACACCATTAAGTTTTGTTCCGCCCACAATACCACCTTCACCTCCTCCGTATGGATTTATATTTGACGGTGATATCGTTATGTATAGTCAACGCCTTGATGGTTATTCGGGGTCAATCGTTATTGGGTTTGTGGGCATAGATATTTATTTGATTGATGTTACTAGTATGAAGTTTGTCAATTACAAAGTTAGTAGTTTAGTAAGTGCAGACACCGTCACCCCTCTTTAATCCTTATGCCAAGCTATCAAATTTTTGAACAAAATAAAAGGAGGTAAACCTTTATGTTAGATAAGATTATCTTTATTGCCGGGATTATATTCTCGATTGCAAGCCTGGCATTCACCATTGTTAAAATGGTCAAATATGCAGTGCTTGCGAAAAAGTTGAAGAATCTCACAGATTACGACAACATCTATGACGTTGCCTTTGACGCCGTGGAGTTTGTAGAAGGTAAATACAAACCCATGGAAGCCAAAGGAATTGCATGCGACAAGATGAAGTATGCAGACGTCGTAAGTGTCGTCCAGGCGGCCGCTCTTAAAAACGGCTGGAAGTACGAAGAGAAAGAGCTTGACGAGATCATTGAAAAGCTCATCACTTTCTCCAAGTCCGTAAACGCAGAAGTGACGAAATACGTTACGAAGTGAAAGGAGAGACTAATGGCAAGATATACCGAACTTTTATCCGAATACCTTGCAGGGGAGGGGAGGGAACTTCCCTCCTCTTTCTCTTTGATAGAAGGATTTTCGGATTTATTTATCGGACACTATGCCGATCATGAGATCGGCTTTGAAACTGAGGATCTCTTTGCATTGAAGCTCGAGCATTACGCTGATCTACATTTGCCTATCTATGCGTCAAGGATCAATCTACTCAATAGCTATATATTACGTTTGGAAGATCCTGAAAAGATCAGACAGACTATCCACGATATGGGCGCTGTCGAAGGCTTGCAATGGGTATTACCGTTTGATAGTGACGAGTCGGATCCAAGCGCGAAAACGAGATCGGAACAGTACCAGAACGTCGATACGAATACGGAATCAGGATATACACCGGATGAGATCTTGCGCGTGATCGAGCTTTTAAATGGTGATGTGAAAAACCTTAAGCTTCGACTGTTGGAAGAATTTAAGAACATTTTTATGAGGATTTACTAATGAGTTTGCATTTATATAAGAAAGTGACACCAAACGCGTCGAATGGGATACATTTCATCACGTCTACTCTGCAAGGTTTGAAAGAGGCGATCGGTAGCCCGTGGAGATCGTTTGAGCTACACGATTACCGAATTACAGAAAATTATATAGAACTATTGTCTGATTCCCCGGAAGCAGACGTTGACGATATTACTTATGCTATCGACGAGCGTGATGACTACTACAGATGTTACAACGTACTTACAACACAGTTGATCTCCGGAAAGATTCGATTAAATATCGAGGTCGACTACTTCGGAAGTTATATCGCAAAGTGCCAGATCGATAATATGCGCGTGAACCGTTGCAATAGAAACGTAGGAATAGGGATTTATGATGAGATCCAGGCCACGCGCGGTGAGACCTTTGAAGCGTTAGATCCAACAAATCCAGTCACAGCGGCTCAGCTTTCTATAGTGTTTGTCGCTCTTTCCGAGGTAAAGAGATCGTCTATATTTACGAACACCGCGTCATCATTCACCGCAGTTTATTCGATTCCATTTTCGGGATTACCGACAATGCCGAGCAACGTTGACGTGATCGAGTGGGCAACCGAGGTCGTAGGTGGGATCTACGGATGGCATACGGTTGGTAGTAGTGACGTTAAGGATACAAGCATTATAAAGGCATATATTGTGCCTACAAATACGATTCATACGAGGCTCTCATCGTTGGGAAACTTTGCTTTTGACGTGTCTTGTAGAGGCTATACTGGCGTTGTAGCGGCTTTTCAGTGCCGTCCTGGATTACATCAAAGAATATTTAATAAAACGCTTGACGTTGATTATGAATATTACGTCGGAACTACGACGCACGGGCTTAAAGCTGTACGTACGACGCAAGATTCGATTCGATTTAACTACGACTTTATCACAAAGCAAGACGGTTTACAAGTCATCGTAAAGCAGGGTAGCAATATGGAAGATATAACGTCGGCATTTGAAGTAGGGCTTACGTCAAATGATGGAAATTTTACAACGCAACAGAAAATTGCTCAGATCTTATCAACGTTCACAAATATTACCGGTGCCGCGTTTTCTGCCGGGGGTGGAAATGCCGCTGGCCTTCTTTCGGGTACTGCCACCGTTGCTTCTACGATAAACGATCTTTTTAAAAGCGGGAATAGTAAATACGCAAATGGAGGTGACGGTGTATCGTCATATCACGGTGGAAGTACCGGATATAGTTTGATAGACCCTTTTCAATGTGCTAAGTATCAGAGCTGCGGAGATGAAAAACTACACGCGGCGTTATATGGCGCAAATTATGACGAACCAATTACCGGATTTGATCAATTATTCGAATCTGCTATGATCGGTAGTGCTACGGTAGAAGCAACGTTCGTGCAGATGACCTGCAACGTCACTAAAATCCCAAACTTGGCAAAAGAATTTATTGAAAGCGAATTTATGCGAGGAATCTATGTACAAGACAGACGATGACTTTATCGACTTCCTGCCAGCGTTGAGCTATAACGCTATCTTTAACTTTTTCGATACCGTTCGTAACACCGGAAAGACAACCAAAGCGAAAGCCTGGGTACTTGCACGGTGGTTGAAAAAGAAAAAGAAATGCGTGTGGATCCGTACGTTTGAGGATGACATAAAAGAATGCAAGCACAACTTCTACACTGTTCATAAATCGAAACCTATTAAAATTGTCAATGAATTAGGATATAGCTGTACAGCCTCAAATATCGTTCAAGAGGGTGATTATATATACTTTGTAGAATATACCGAGAAAGGAAAAATAAAGTCAAAGGATTGGTTTTTGCACTTAATATCGCTATCTAACGCACAAAGTATCAAGGGTAACGAAATTCCGAATTGCGACCTTATAATTTATGACGAATACCGTACCAAACAAGAAAGAATCAACCGATATACGGGTAATCAAGCCAAAGACTTTATTGATATTGTAATGAGTATCTCCCGTGATCATTACGTAAGAGCAATCTTACTCGGAAACAAAGAAACTTATAACAACCCAATGTATGAGTATCTAAGGATCCAACCACCTTCGGAAGATTGGGAGGGTATACGAACGTATAACGACGGGAGTATTTTGATTCAGCAAATAAATCACGTTCCGAAAGTCATTGAAGATAATGCAATGAACCGGAAGCTTAAAACTGCTCTTAAAAATACTCCCATACTTGGGTATCTGTATGACGGTAAGACCGAGGGTATCGATAGATCACAAATCGCTAAAATGCCTGGGAACGTATATTATGGCTGTGGGTTTGTTATCAATGGGAGCGAGTTTTCCGTGTCGTATAGTTTCGACGGGAGAGCGTTCTTCCGTTCCGGGTTAGATAATCAACAGCACGTTTACTCAACAAGCTTCTCTAATAAGTATAAGTATTGTGAAAGGCTGTTGCGCGGAGATAAACAACATTTTAAAATGTTGCTTCGATTGCTAAAAATGAATAAAGTTTATTTTTGCGATGTGAGCTGTTATGAATATGCTCAAAACCTCTTTAAATTGTTGATGTAAAGAAAAAGACCATCTCGTATGAGATGGCCTTTTTCTATGATGATAAAAACGATGAATAAGTTTGGGTACGATTAAACTTATGAAAGTATTATAGCATAAGATAATGATGATGTCAAGAGATTATTACAAAAGATTAAGAGATTTTAAAAACCATCGCAAACTCTTGTATTTATCTTGTTTGTGGAACTTGCCAAGTACGTTATTATTGATCGCGATTGCCTCAAGTCGTTCATACTCTTTATTTGCGTATGCGCGCGAGATTGCGTTTAATTGTGCTCTACTTCTTTTCATTTATTTATCCTCCGATTTAATTATACACATTGTCTCGTGTATTGTTTATTTGTGAGTTTAGTATAGATCAATATGTAGAGTTTGTCAAATAAGTTGCTAATACAGTTGTATTAACATCATTATAATGATACAAATCGATAAATTGTGTATACATATATGCCTCTCCGTAAAAGATAATTATACACTCTGTATTGCTTTGTATGTCTATTTATAC
>JAGHRV010000039.1 GCA_018066175.1 Candidatus Colicola equi
AATTATAATATTAAATGTAAAAATGTAATATGTAAAATGTAAATTCGGAAGCAAAATCAAATTTTCGCGCGCGATATATAACTTTCAATTTTGAGAATTACATTTGTATTTGGGAAAATCAAAAATCGCATCGCATGTTACATGTTACATGTTACAAATTGGAGTTTAAAACCCAAATTTTGCAAACACCCTTTTAGCCTACGGTGAGCCTAGGATGAGCCTACGATGAAGGTCTAAAAAATAAGGTCTAAATGTGCCTAAAAAACGTAACATGTAATACGTAACATGTAACATTGGAAGCAATTTGCAATGTTGGCTATTTTGTTAATTCCTAATTGGCTACTTGGTTAATTCCCTCCGGAACAGCGCAGCGGTCTAGTATATCCGGAATATCCGAAAAAATACGATTTTTCTTGCATATCCCAATTTTTTTTTGTAATTTTGCGCCGCAAAATAAATTAACAATAAGATTATGGCTTCAGGAAATGTGGAACGTGACCAACTGCACAAAACGATTTGGGGCATAGCCGATTCGCTCCGTGGTGCTATTGATGGGTGGGAATTTAAGAGTTATGTGTTATGCACTATCTTCTATCGTTTTGTTAGTGAGAATATGCAGAAGTACATTAACAACCTTCAGACTAAAGCGGGTGTAAAAGATTTCAACTATGCCAATATAGACGATTCTGTAGCAGAGGGAGTTCGTGACCTTATGGTGCAAGAGAAGGGCTATTTCATCCTTCCTTCCCAATTATTCTGTAATGTATGTGAGAGAGCAGAAAGTGATGAGAACTTGAATGTAACTCTTCAAAAGACTTTCCGCGCTATTGAAGCCAGTGCCGTTGGAACGCCGTCTGAGGACGATGTACGTGGTTTATTCTCTGATTTCTCGGTAGATAACTCGCAGTTAGGTAATTCCGTACCAATGCGTAATAAATTGCTTGCTAAGGTTCTGCTTGCCGTTAGGGATATGAACCTTCAGGCAGGTGGTTTTGAGGACAACTCGATAGATACCTTTGGCGATGCGTATGAGTTCCTGATGACTATGTACGCAAGTAATGCAGGTAAGAGTGGTGGAGAGTTCTTCACCCCGCAGGAGGTGAGTGAGGTGCTGGCTCGTATTGCTTCACACGGTCAAAAAGAGGTTAAATCCGTCTATGATCCTGCGTGCGGAAGCGGCTCGCTGTTGCTGAAGTTCGCAAAGGTGGCTGAGAATAAGGATGAGATTAAGTTCTACGGTCAGGAGATTAACCCTACTACGTATAACTTATGCCGCATCAATATGTTCCTGCACGATATCAACTTTGATAATTTTGATATTTGTTTAGGTGATACTTTACATACCCCGATGCACCTTGGTGATAAGTTTGATGCCATCGTATCTAATCCGCCATATTCCACTCCTTGGGATGGTAAGGATAATCCTTTGTTGATTAACGATGAACGTTATGCTCCTGCTGGCGTATTGGCTCCTAAGTCTGCGGCAGACCTTGCTTTTACGATGCACATGCTTTACCACTTACAAGAGTCAGGAACGGCGGCTATTGTTGAGTTCCCCGGTGTACTCTATCGTGGTGGTGCCGAGCAGAAGATTCGTGAGTATTTGGTTAAGAATAACTACGTGGATACCATTATTCAATTGCCATCCAACTTATTCTTTGGTGTAGGTATAGCAACCTGTATTATTGTGCTGAAGAAGAGTGCCAAGATGGATAGCAATATCTTGTTTATAGATGCGTCCGCCGAATGTGAGAAGAAGGGTAACAAGAATTGGCTAACTCCCACGAAGCAAGATAGTATTTTTAAACTCTATGCAGACCGTAAGGATGTGCCTTATAAAGCAAGCCTTGTCAGCATAGATGCGGTACTGGCTAATAATAGTAACTTGTCGGTATCTTCATACGTAGAGCAAGAGGATAAACGCGAGAAGATAGATATTAAGGCGGTTAATGAGCAACTGAAAGAGATTGTAGCCCGTGGCAACGAACTCCGCAAACTGGTAGATGAAATAGTAAAGGAACTATGAATAAATTAGAAGAACTTATATTGAAATACTGCCCCGAAGGAGTTAAAAGGGTGAAGTTGGGAGAAGTGTTAGATGTTAATCGTGGCAAACGATTAACAAAAAGTCAACTGATAAATGGTGGTTTATATGAAGTCTTTCATGGAAGTAAAGACACACCATTAGGTACCTACAATGAAAGTAATGCTCCTGGAGATACTATAATTGTAGTAAATACAGGTGGTATTGGAGGTGTTAAATATTGTAAGGATGCTTTTTGGTGCTCTGATGGTAGTTTTTGGCTTGGTCATTCTAAAAAAGTTAATAATAAGTTCATATATTATTATATCAGTCAATTTGAGAATTATTTTGCAAGCCAAAAAAGACTTGGAGGAGTGCCCACTATAGATAGAAGTGTTGTGGAATCTCTTGAAATCCCCCTCCCTCCTCTTTCTGTTCAGGAGGAGATTGTGCGGATGCTGGATGCAATGAGCGAACTGCAAGAAAACTTGGAGAAAGAACTGGAAGAAAGACGGAAACAATTCGCGTGTTATCGCGATAAGTTGATGACTTTCAATGACTTAACTACCCCCCCCAGTCAGAGAATTGAATGGAAACAATTAGGAGAGATTTGTAAGATTATTGCTCCACCTGCTAAACTTCAAACATCTGAATATTTAAGAGAGGGTACTTATCCAGTGATTGATCAAGGGAAACATTTAATCGTTGGATATACAAATAATGAGTGCAACACATTGCCTATCGGTGAATATTTACTTTATGGAGACCATACTTGCAGCGTAAAATACTTTAATGGTCAATTTGCTCAAGGTGCAGATGGCCTAAAAATACTGCAACCGATTGCAGGATTGTGTAAGTATTTGTTTTATGCTGTTTGTACCTTCAATATCAAAAGCAGTGAATATAAGCGCCATTGGTCAGAAGTTAAAAAGATTTCCATCCCCCTTCCACCTCTTGCCGTTCAGAAGGAGATAACAGGGAAGTTAGACAAAATGGAGGAGTTGATAAACAATATAGAAAGCGAATTAACCGAGCGCAAGAAGCAATATGAGTACTATCGCGAAAAGTTGTTTTTATTTGCAAAGTAAATTCGAGTAATTCATAAACCATTGATAATCAATAATATCTTATTTGCAAAATAAATTCAAGAAAAAATGAAAGACTGGAAAGAAATGGCTTTAGATATTCTGCGTGATAGCCTCAATCCTATTCCTCATGAACTGAGTGAACTAGATTGGAAAAGTGGTTTGTCACCTAAGTCAGATCGATTGGCGCAACATATCTGTGCCTTTGCTAATCATGCCGGTGGAGGTTTGTTTGCTTTTGGTCTCCACGATGACGGATCGTTCTATCCAATATCAAAAGAAGAAATAGATGCTATTACAAAAAAGTTGGGCAATATAGCGCATAACAATTTGTCCAATTCGATAGATATTGATTACGATGTATTAACTTACGAGGAGCATCCTATCCTATTCGTTTTTGTTCCGGAACAACGTGAGAAACCGATTCATCTTCGAGGAAAAGATATTCGAGAATCGTATTGCCGTAGCAATGGACAGACCGTACGTATGTCTGACCTTCAAGTAAGAAATATGGTTGCAACTTCTCAAGGGTTCGCGTTTGAAGAACGAGTAGCTATGGATGGACTATCCAGAGAAGAAGTCAAGAATCTACTTAACTACAAGAAATTTTTTGAACTTATTGACAAAGATGTCCCCCAATCGACTGATTCGATTTTGGCGCGGTTGAAAGAATATGGTTGTTGCGATGGTAAAGATGAACGTTGGCAGATAACTAATCTGGGTGCAATATTGTTTGCTAATAATCTGGAGGACTTCAAGGAATTACGTAATCGACATGTTATTGTACGCAAGTATGTGGGTAACAATAATCGAGAACTCCAATTGGAGCAAATTGGCAAATATGGTTACGCCGTGGGATTTGATGGATTGATACAATTTGTAATGAAGTGCGTATCTACCGAGAGTATTGATGTCAAGCGTGAAGATGTGTCAGACTATCCACGAGTGGCCATTCGTGAATTTATCGCCAACGCTTTGGTTCATCAGGATTTTAGTGTTAACGGCATATTCATAACCATAGAGATATTCAACAACCGAATAGTGATTACCAATCCTGGAGCACCTCTAAACGACGTCAACCGATTAATAGACCTTCCTCCAAACTCCAGAAACGAACAGTTAGCAGAGAAGATGTTCTTGCTTGGATTTTGTGAACGACGTGGTAGTGGTATTGATCGAGCGATTGCTGCAATAGAGGAAAAGTTCTTACCTGCTCCAAAAATATCTAAAGAAGAAACATGTACAAGGATTACTCTCTATCCCCATAAAGATGTGTCTGATATGACCAAAGAAGAGCGCATAGAAGCTTGCTATCAACACGCGTGTCTACTGAATGAAGAAGGACTCACAACTAACAACCAATCTGTACGAGAACGTTTTAATTTAGATAAAACCAAATCTTCGGTAGCTTCGCGTATCATTGCAGATACTGTTGACGCAGGGTTGATAAAGATATCCAATAGCGATATTCAGTCAAAGAAATATGCTACGTATGTTCCATATTATGTGTAGTCGTTTTTATTTGCAAAGTAAATTCGGAAAAATCGTAAATCGCTGATAATCATAGAGTTTTTATTTGCAAAGTAAATTCCGAGTGATTAAAATATTACTAAAAACAGGTACCTATGATTGACCATTATAACATCGTTGTAGAGCAAGAGAAATCGACTGTGGTGGCTCACTATGAGGACCCCAATCCAATTGCTTTGGATAAATACCAATCCGAGGCAACATTGGAAAAGCAGTTGATTGAACAATTGCAGCAGCAGGGGTATGAATATGACCCTACTATCACAAACGAACGGGCGATGGTGAATAACCTGCGCCTTAAACTGGAGCAACTCAACCACTACCAATTTACTAATAACGAGTGGAAGCGTTTCTTCACGTCCGAGATTGCGGCAATTAACCTCTCTATCGAAGATAAAACGCAAATAATACAGCGTGATTATATCCGTCTGCTACATTGTGATAATGGAGAAACTCGTAATATACATCTGATTGATAAACGCAATATTCATAACAATTGTTTGCAAGTTGTTAATCAGGTGAATGCCGTTAATCCGGGAGCAGGTACAGGACAAAGTAAATTCCGTTATGATGTTACTATCCTGGTGAATGGTCTCCCTCTGGTACATATCGAACTCAAACGTCGTGGCGTCTCTATTAAACAAGCCTTTAACCAAATCAACCGCTACCAACGTGAATCGTTCTGGGCTGGACAAGCATTATTTGACTACGTGCAGATATTCGTTATATCCAACGGAACCCATACTAAGTATTACTCCAATACAACACGATTCGCCAAAGAACGTGAGACGGAACAGACTAAGAAAACACGCCGCAAAGTAGAGTCCAATTCGTTTGAATTTACCTCGTGGTGGTCAGATGCCGAAAATAAACAACTATACGACATTCGTGATTTCACCAGCACTTTCTTTGCTAAACATACCATCCTTAATATCCTTACCCGCTATTGCGTGTTTACGGTGGACCGCTCGTTAATGGTGATGCGTCCCTATCAGATTGCCGCTACCGAACGTATCCTATTGCGCATCCAAACCGCTATCTACAATAAATGGCAAGGCTCAATTAAAGCAGGTGGATATATATGGCATACTACGGGATCCGGTAAGACACTCACCTCATTCAAAACAGCGCAGTTGGCTACACAAATCCCCAATGTGCATAAGGTGCTCTTTGTAGTGGACCGCCAAGACTTAGACTACCAGACGATGAAGGAGTATGACAACTTTGAGAAAGATTGTGCTAACTCCAACGCTAACTATCATATCCTGCTTAAACAGTTAAACGACCCCAATTGTCATATCATCATTACTACTATCCAAAAACTATCATCCCTGCTTAAGAAAAAAGAGGAGAAGGTGAATGTGCTCAAGGATAACGTGGTTATGATATTTGATGAATGCCATCGTAGTCAGTTTGGCGAAATGCACTCGGTCATTACCAAGAAGTTTAAGAACTATCTAATCTTTGGTTTTACCGGCACACCTATCTTCCCAACTAATGCACCATCGCCTACGTCCGTTACTGGTAAACACAAGGGCGTACCTCTTACTACTACCGCACAGGCTTTTGGCGACCAATTACATACCTATACCATCATTAATGCTATCAACGACCGCAATGTGCTCCGATTCCACGTGGACTATATCTCTACGATGAAGGCGAAGGCTGCCGTAACCGATACAAAAGTATGGGGTATAGAAGAAGCATCTGCTTTACATGCGCCGGAGCGATACAAAAAGATAGTAGAGTATATCCTGGACCACTATAACCAAAAAACCAAACGACAAAAGTCTTACTCGCATAAGGTGCTCCTTAATGTGGAAGATATTGCTCGGTACGGTCGAAATGCGGAGGAAAAAACATCTAAACAGGCTGTCAATGGCTTCAACTCCATCTTAGCCGCCGACTCGGTGGATTCTGCGATGGCATACTATAACGAATTCCGTAGGCAGATGGATCTTCGTGCTCAAAAGAATGAGTCGTACCGAAAACTAAAGATTGCGACTATCTTCACCTTTGCTGCTAATGAGGAAGAGAACCCCATGGGATATGTAGAGGATGAGAACCCCGACCAAATGAGCAAACTATCCGCTACGGCTAAGGAATTCCTCGCAGGGGCGATTAAAGAATACAACGAAACATTCGGCACATCCTACGACATAACTGGGGACCAGTTCGGCAATTACTACAAAGATATATCGCTCCGTATGAAGAACCGCGATATTGACTTGCTGATTGTAGTGGGTATGTTCTTAACTGGCTTTGATGCCAAAACCCTTAATACCCTTTGGGTAGATAAGAACCTGCGTATGCACGGTCTGCTGCAGGCATATAGCCGAACCAATCGTATCCTCAACGATATTAAAGATTGTGGTCAGATAATTTGCTTCCGTAACCTGGTTGAAGAAACAGACAAGTCTTTCGCCCTCTTTGGCGATAAAGATGCCGCAGGTATTATAGTGCTTCGTCCCTTTAATGACTACTACAATGGTTACACGGACGAACACGGCGACTATATCGAAGGCTATTTGGATGTCGTTAATAAGATATGCGAGAAATTCCCATTGGATGCGCTCGAGTCTATCGTATCCGAAAAAGAACAGAAAGATTTTGTTCGACAGTTCGGTGTTCTACTCCGTATGCAGAATATGCTGTCCGCCTTTGACCAATTTACCGAGGATAAACGGGTTCTGACTGATGCCCAGCAGCAAGACTACTTGGGATGGTATAACCATCTGCATGAGACAATGACCAGCGAGGGACACGAGAAAGAACATATCGAAGACGATGTGGAATTTGAGATGGAACTGGTTAAACAAATCCAAATAACGATTGACTATATCCTGGCTCTGGTGGCTCAATACCATAAAGACCAATCACAAGATAAAGAAATTCGGCTTCGCATCCAACGCTCTATTGACGCTTCTCCCGACTTGCGCAATAAGAAAGACTTGATTATGCAGTTCTTAGAACGCATGACACCGGATACAGGTGACGTATATGATGAGTGGGCACAATATATAGCCGCACAAAAAGAGGAACAACTCAACACCATTATTACGGAAGAAAACCTCAACGAGGCCGCTACACGTAAGTTTATTGACCGAGCCTTTGTTGATGGTTACGTCACCGAAACAGGAACCGCTATTACTGAAATATTGCCACCTATGCCGTTATTCAATATCGGAGCCGATGGCAAACTAAATGCAACAACAAACCGACAAACAACTAAAGAACGCGTCTTAGAACGACTTAAAGCCTTCTTCGCTCGCTTCTTTAATATAGGATAACATATCGCAATTCATAGAATTGCATTAAGCGCAGACCGATTCTTCTTCCATCCAAACTTGCAATTTTTGAATTCACGAAGAACGACCGCGATGCTACACAATATGATATTGTGGGCAAGGGTCGTGTAGTTTCGTGAATGGCTTGCAAGTGCCCGATGGAGGCTACACGACCTGCGCCTTTTTTTATAATATGAGCGAAAAATCAAAACATCTAACTCGTCTGGAGGATATCTACAAACGATTGCATCCGAAAGAAGAAAATTCGTCCTTTAAGGACAATATTCAGTTAAGGCTGGATAAGATGGTTACGCTCATATATATACAAGCCCTTATTGCTGACATCCAAAAATCTATCAAAATAGCCAAGGATAAAATAAATATCAATTTTGATAGAGATGTGGATTTTAATAAGTGGTCTAATTTTCATACATGGAAACTTGAGTATGGATATGAAGACGAGAACCTTTCTCGCTCCGTAGCGGTTGGCTTATGCACACAGGATAATAGCCTAAATGCCACTTACGCCAATGCTATTGCTGGTTATTGGCCTGAAATAAAAGATACCACCTCTGAAGAGGATGCTAATTTCCGTGATGCGTTTCGTGATGCACTTGTCCTATTGTCTGGTGCGTCATTAAGTTGTATATTCTTAAACCAAGCAATCCGAAATGCCATTAAAACGTTATGCGAGAATCTTAAAGTTCTTAAAGAAAGTTTGGACCATAAATATACATCAGAAGCATATATATCGCTATATCAAAAGTTATACTTGGGATATGCTACTGCCCATACGAACGATATCGTAGATGAATATGAAAGTCATAAACGACATCGTAGCGAGATTAATCAAGATTGGTTAACCGAGCGTCTTGTTAAAGAATTGACTTCATTGTATCATTCCGTGTTTATGAAGGCCATAATGGAAGAATTAACCTATAAGGAATCACAAAATACTGCTATCCCTTATTCGATTGATGGACTTCCTAAGAAAGACCAACAGAAATTCTACATGGCTCTAAGTAAGTTATGCACATTCAAAGATGGTATATTCGACTTTACACAAAATGACGCTATCGCTGGTTGCACTATATATAGCTATCGTGACACTTGTGAAAAAAATGAATACGAGGCATTCTTCCATTTTAGATTGCTGGCTACTAAAATATCCGAAGATCTAAAACCGTTGCTCGCATCAAATAATGGCACGACACCGCATACTTCAGATAGTCCTCTATCATTAACCGATAAAATAAGTCGGGCTATTACTTCTATTGCCAATTATAAAAAGGACGAAGTTAATCCTCTTATTCGTTTTCGTGCCGATTGGATTGCTGTCTTTGTGGCACTTGTAGAAAGAAACATTGTCAAAGATACTCAGTTTACGGAAGGTGCTGCTATAATTACAAAGGCTTTACCTCCAAATTATGAATATACTCCGAGTGCTGATGACTTGAACAAAAAATCTATGATTGTAGCCGCTCTGCGCCAAAGAAAAACATCTGAAGAATTAAAGCAAACGAAACTGGATCAGTATGAAAAAATCATACAAGTCTTCAATAGTTTTATAGAATAATGCAATAATAAACATAATTCCATCCTTACGCCTTATAGAACCTTCTATAGGGCGTTTTTTTGTAATTTCTTCCGTCAAAAATTCCTTTATTCCTTAGTTTTTTCCTTAGCCGACTAAATACTTGGTTGAATGAAAAAAAACCTATACCTTTGCATCATCAAACGTTGGAGAGGGTGAACGAGCTCACTATAACACCCACCAACGGCAGGGCCCTGTCATAATTATTAACGCCTAAAACATTATCAATTATGGCAGAAATGAAATCACAACGATTCCTGTGTGTGGATCTCGAACTGAACACACAAAACACTTTCCTAACAGTAGGGGAGGGTAAGAACGGTAGATTAACAATGGTCGAGGACGGCGAGAAATTCGTATTCGAAGAAGGAGCACGCGTAGCCCACACTCGCAACACACGCGTCTGGTCCGGACATCGGATCAACGTGTCACGAGACCTGTTCGGTAATTACCGCGTTAACCTTAGACATCTCGAACTCAGTTCCAAAACAGATGCCGCTAAGGTGGGACGAGAAATCTTAAACGAACTCAAAAACGCTAAGGAGGAACTCGGACTATGACGCAGACCACATTACCATTAGAGGAGGAGAGAGCAACTCTCTCCCCTCTATCTAAACTATCGCTCCCAAAGGATAAGGACCTGCCTCCTATCATACGAGAAGTAGTAACCAACGCTCCGGCTAATCGCAAAGTGCCAGCCTTCGTAGCATGTCTATCGCCCCTATGCGCCCTCAGCACTCGCGTACGACTGAATTACTACTACGATACACGCCCATCCGCCCTGCTGCTGCAGGTTATCATACAAGGCGCACAATCGTCAGGTAAGTCCTTCGCCGCCGACATCGAGTCGCTCATCATGAACAATACGCTCAAAGAGCATGACCGCAATATGAGACGGCAGGAACAGGAGTACCGCGAACTAAAGAAAAGACGCAAGGCAAACGAGAAACTCGACGAGGAACCGCAAACAACCATACGCGTCGTGCCTGCTACCATATCCAAAACCGTTCTCACTAAACGTGCCGATATGTTCCAACGCATTCATGGCGATACACTTTCCTTCTGGATGTTCGCCGAAGAACTCGCACAAGTGACCGACGCTGGTAAAGCAGGATACTCCAACCTACGCACCATCATGCGTACCGCATACGATCTCGGCAGCCTGTTCGGACTCGACTTCGCTTCCGATAACTCATACTCCGCTATCGTGGATATAAACGTATGCTCGATGTTCTGCGCAACACCTGCTGCCGTAGATGAGTACTTCGACAAAAAAGCCATCGAGGGTGGAAACATAACACGATGCATCTTATGCCCCTTGGACGAGTCCATCGGAGAGGATGGAGCTATCTTTACACCCTATACTCCGCAGCAGCATAAGGTCATAGCCGACACGCTACAGCAACTAATGGCCGCCACCTATACGGCAGACGGATTGCTACAGCCCACTATCAACCTCGATATGTCGTGGCTCGACAAAACAGTCTGCCATTGGTGCAAAACAAAAGGACTGGAGGCTTCAAAGAACGGCAATATAGCGCTGGACGTGTTCCGCAAACGCTCGTCCGTATCCGCCTTCCGCGTGGCTGCCCTGTGTTACTACCTATATAAGTTGGACAAAACGGACGAACAAGTCGCTCAAAAACGGGCTCGACAGATATACCTCTATATGGCTGAGTATATCCTCGAATCGTTGCTGAACCGATGGGGCAAACGCTTCATGAAGGCCAATAACCAACGGGAACAGGAGAACCAACCCGAGGCACGACCACAACTCTTTGACGCACTCCCTGACGTGTTCACACGAGAGCAACTACGATTGCAAATATCAAACCAAGGATTGGTAACTTCCGAAAGAAACTTTATCTACGTCTGGAAAAAACAAAAACTAATCGAACTAATCGACAAAAACACTTTCAAAAAACGTTAGAATTCTCAATTTTCAATTTAATAACTATGACTACATTATCAAAAATACTATTCGTCTCCGATCCGTTTACTATCACACGTAAGGACGGAACAACAGCTCAAAAACAAACAATCACCCTCCAGGAACTTGGAGGCAAGTTCGCTAACCAGTTCGCAGCTACATGGATATCTGATATACCTATATCCCTGCCCGAAGGAACACCCGTCGCTGCTGCACTACGATTCGCCGTACGCAACTTCGAGGGACAAGACTACCAGGATATATTCCTCCAGGATATCATCCCACTATCGCTTCCTAATGCTGCGCCACTCATGCCTGAACTACCTGTTGTACCAACCATTAACCATTAACAACCATGCCTAATAAAGATCGTTACTTAATGCAACAGCGTAATACCGCTATCAGAAACACCTTCTTTCACTATCTCCAATCCGGCATGCCACGTATGAACGCCTACGCACATACCGCCGCCGATTACTTCCTTAGCGAAGAATATGTCAGACAAATAGTGGCCAAAAGAACATAAAACGCACTTTTTTTCACCTATTGGTGATTACCACCAACAAAACTTCAATTTTTGTTGTAACTTTGCATCGTCTTTTCGTCGAGACAGCAGGCTCGTGATGCAGAGCGCCCTTAGGCGTTTGCGAGGAAAGCTAAGCATTATACCCCGTAGAGACCGTGGTTTCCAAGCAGGGGGCTTGGACGGAAGGAGCCGATGGGTCGGCTGGTCTCCGAGCGGGTATGATGCGTGCGGTCGCCCTTACTGCATCACTCCCCCTCTTCACTCAGGACCAGTGTGCGTTGGTACTACCAACACTAAAAATGAACTCTAAACGCTAAACGCTATATGTTATTACGTCTTATTCGAACCAAAACCAATGGCTCTGCCCAAATCGGTCAGCTATACATGGACGGCCATCTAACCTGCGATACCATCGAAAACACCAACCATATCATTCCTACCGGCTTCTACCCGGTACGAGTCACTCACTCGCCTCACTTTGACGAACTGTTGCCCATAATCGATAATGTTCCCAGCCGCTCAGGCATCCGTATTCACCCGGGCAATACGGCTGCCCACAGCCAAGGGTGTATTCTCGTCGGAGAGTACGAAGCAGCACATAACCGACTCCTATCCTCACGACGCACCTTCAACCCCCTCCGCGACCAACTGCTCGCCACCCAACGCTCACACGAACCAATCTATCTAGAAATATCCTCCTCCACTTCCCCCCTCGCGCATTGTTAATGCGCAAGGTTGATGAACCTTACATGAATTGATAGGTACCATAAGTGCGCCTCCGCTTTCCCTTTCCCCCTCCTCGTGATGCAGAACGCCCTTAGGCGTTTGCGAGGAAAGCTAAGCATTATACCCCGTAGAGACCGTGGTTTCCAAGCAGGGGGCTTGGACGGAAGGAGCCGTTTGGGACGGCTGGTCTCCGAGCGGGTATGATGCGTGCGGTCGCCCTTACTGTATCACACTAATAAATAATTATTAAACCTAAATCATTAACTATTATGTCAAAAATCCAACCTATGGCTCTTATCCAGAGCATGTCCGGCAAAGTATGCATGCATAGCGATGTTTACTTCCGCACCAACAAACGCACCGGTAACGTATCTTCCGGTAAGTTGTGTAACCCTTACACCGGCGAACCTACCGCTCTCCAAACCGAAAAGCGCACCAACTTCGCTACCGCAGCCGCTACCGCCAAGGCTATCGTGCACGCTACCGAGAGCGACACCGAGAACTACGCTAAGTTGCAAACCTACAAGGCTTCCTACGCTAACGCTCGTAACTTCGGGGGTAACCTCTATTCCTTCATCTTCGCCAAGGAACTCAAAACCCTCAACGCAGCCGACTAACTTCCCTTCCTCCTCCCCCCCGCGTATTGTTAATACGCAGCCCTGTGGGCTTGGATAGGCTGATATGTACCATAAGTGCGCCTCCGCACGGTAACGCCTCGACAGCTTGCTGACGCAAGGTGTTCGCCCAGGACCAGCGTATGTTGGTACTATCAGCCCACAATTAACCAATTCTCTTAATTCTTAATTCAAAATTCAAAATTAACTATCCTATGGCAAAATTAGAGTATGCTTATCCAATTACCGCCGTTCACGGCGTATTAGATCGTAAATCCAAATTCGGTGCCGCCAAGCGCATCGCACGTAACCAAGAGGGCGAGAGTAAACCGTTCTCCGTTCGTTACGGTCAACGTATCAGTCAACCATCCGCTGACGAGTTGGCAGCACGTGCTCGCTTCAAAGCTGTGGCTGCTGCAATCAAGGTTCGTAAGTTGGACCCCAACAAGACCCGCACCGATGCGGCTGCCTTCAAGGAGCAATCCACTTACAAGACCATGTACGCCTACCTGTGGCACGTTTGCGGCGACGAGTACGACGAGGCGCTAGCCGAGGCAAACGCTGAGGGCTAATTATAGTGCCCGCAGACTACGCAGCAAACGCAGAAAGATTATATTTATCCGTATTTGTTATTTGGCTATTGATGAGCAAGCTCCTCTCTATCCAACTTAACTAAATACTAACCGAAGGCTATGCCTTCCGGCTCCTATTGGAGCTATAAATATATTACGCGGA
>JAGHRV010000030.1 GCA_018066175.1 Candidatus Colicola equi
ATACGATCCTCTCTTCGGTCCAAGGGGAAGGAAAAGTCTTCCTGCCGGATACTAAAATACGGGCAAAACAATGGGCTAAATGTACCGCCCAAGCGAAGGCGGAAAATTTCTTAAAACGTATCTATGCCCTTGCGGACAAGGATACCGTACCGCTTTATCAAGATCCGTCTGACCCCATGACCTTCCGCTGGACCATGCCTCCGGCAAATGTCACCATCTATGCCGAGTTTGAACCTATAAGCGATTTGGAACTAGAAGACAAAAACGACTACGAATCGTATTTGGAGGAGATGCTCTATGAATTCAAAAACGTAACCCTACGCCGTAGTTTCAATGCCTACCGAATAGGTAGTATCTGCCTTCCGTTTGACCTGCCCGACCTTACACAAACACCGTTTAAGGACGCGCATGTTTTGCAAATAACGACCGTACAACGCGATTATGTTCATGGTCTGCTCATCACCTATTCGGAGGTGAAGTCCATGAAAGCCGGCTACCCTTATGCCATCTATTTCTCGAAGAATGTCAAGAACCCGCAGTTTGACTCTGTGAGGATTACAGCCTCTCATCCCACTCCTATTAAATACTTTAGTGCGGATTCTACGTCGAGCGTCACATATCAAGGACTCATGAAACCGCAACTCATCCAGCGAAACGATAGTAGTACCTTGTTCTATAACCGTAACAGAATCTGCTATCCGACGAAAAACATGAATGTCGGAGCCTTCAAAGGGTATTTCATTTTCGACAAGAGCACTTGGGGAGTGAATAATATCAATTGGCGTATGGACAACGGCTTCACCTTGAAAGAAGCGGATGAGGACGACTCCGAAGAAGATATAACCGGATTCGTGGACGTGAAATCGGAAAGCAAAGGGGTATATAAGGTGCTTTATGACGGCAACCTCTTCATCCTCCGTGACGACAAGATCTATAATGCACAAGGACAAAGAATAAAATAATCAAATGGTAAATAAACAGTAAATTGTAAATGATTAAATGCTAAATGTTATGAAAACTCAAAATTATCAAGCTCCCAAGACGGAGCGCCTCGACCTCAAAGTTGATGTTCGTTTAGATGGTACCCAAGGAACAAGCGAAGCCCCGGATTGCGCTCCTCGTCGAGCATCGGAAATCACTAAAATCCCCTAAACAATAAGCATTGGGAGTAGAGGAGTAGGGGAGTAGAGGAGTAGGGTAAAAGCGAGAAAAATCATTTTTTCGCTTTTTTATTTGCGTATATCAAAAAAAAGTAGTAACATACACGATTTTGGGAGTAGAGGTAACTTGTGCAGTTTGGAATGTGAAAATCTGCAAATTTGTGCAGTTTTATCAAAAATAATTTGCAGAAATCAAATATTTTTTGTACCTTTGCGGTCGATTTTAATAAAGGTCAGGCGTGACCTTTGAAAAGGCAACTGCCTACTCTTTTTACGAATTTAACAAGTCCAAATATAATGAATAGCTCTGAACTTCAAACATTGATTTCTTCTGATGAATCGCGCGTTCTCGAACTGAAGAAAACCACCGGCGAACTCAAAGACGCTATGCATACGGCATGTGCTTTTCTCAATACCGATGGTGGGTGGCTTATCTTTGGTGTCACACCCTCTACACTTAAAGTCGTCGGGCAACAAGTGACCGATAACACGCGTCGAGAGATTGCACAGGCATTGTCCGGATTAGAGCCTGCTGTAGATGTGCAAGTGGAGTATATTGATTTGCCCTATGCCAAAGCAGGGGAGCAAGCGATTGCAATTCATTTTGACGGATGGGTATGGGGAACAGAACCATATACATATCATGGCTGTCCGTATTATCGGATAGAGAGCACCACCAAACAGATGCCACGTGAAATGTACGATGAGAGGTTGAAGGCAGCGAAACCAAATGTGTTCGCATGGGAGAAACAGATTGCGGATGATTTCACAATTGAAGATTTGAATGGAGAACATGTACTGAATGCTGTGCGTATGGGTGTCCGCGGTGGTCGCATGCCTGCTGCTGCGTTATCCCTATCAACGGAAGAAATACTTACTCGTTTCTCGCTTTTGGAAGATGGCAAGCCATTGCAAGCAGCTGTGGCTTTGTTCGCAAAGACCCCAAAATTTTATCATCAGTTGAAGCTTCGCATGGCTCGGTTTAGGGGAACGACCAATATAGAGTTTATAGACAACCGCCAAGCTGAAGGCAATTTCTTTGAACTTCTTGATGCAGGCATGGCATTTTGTTTTAAGCATCTTAACCTTTATGGGAAGGTCGTTGGATTGCAACGTGAAGAACATCTTGATATTCCGCAAGAAGCATTGCGTGAGGGTCTTATCAATGCTCTTTGCCATCGCAGTTATGATTCTATATCTGCGACAGTCAGTCTTGCTATCTTTGATGACCGAATAGAGATTGCTAATCCTGGACGATTCCCATTAGGTGTAACGCCTGATAATATCAAACAAATGCATGCTTCCAAACCGTTCAATCCAATCATTGCAGGAGTTCTGTATAAGACGACTTGGCTTGAGAGTTGGGGTTCGGGTGTGCAACGTATATTAGATGCGTGCAAGGCACAAGGGGTGCCCGAACCATATTATAAGCTTTGGGCTGATGGGACGATTGTCTTGGTTTTCCCAATGCCGTCCGCAGAAGAAAGAAATTGCGGGAGTGGTTGCGGTAATGATTGCGGTATTCAACTGACTGATAGACAACGAAATATATTAAATATAATCGAGAATGACGGGACTAAAGTTGCGGGAGTGATTGCGGAATTACTTGGAACATCAAAACGTACCATAGAGACTGAATTGTCGTTCCTTCATAAGAATGGGTTTATTAAGAAAGCTACCAAAGACAATCGCAGTCCGTGGGTGGTGTTGAAAAAGAAATAGACAATATGGAGGGGTATTAGCTCATCTGGTGTTTGCTCCTTTTCATGAGGATTCTATCAGTCGCTGCGTGGGATTACGGAGGAGGTGTAGAGTTTTATTTTTTCTCTATACCTCCTCTTATTGTGCCGTCGCACAAGGTTTTTGCGTGTACCTCCGGTGGCTCCTGCGGAGTGCCTGCCTATATCCTCGCACGCTATAGTCCTGAGCGCGATGTTTACCTACGGTCTGCCGGTGCTCGCGGCGCGATGGTTACCTGCGGTGCTACGATTACAGCCCTTTGCTGTACCTGCTTAGTTGTGCCGTCGCACAAAAGATTTGCGTGTACCTCCGGTGGCTCTTGCAGAGTGCCTGCCTATATCCACGCACGCTATAGTCCCAAGCGCGATGGTTACCTACCGGTGGGGCTCGCTTTGCTCGATACCGCACAATGCCGTGCAAGGGGTGTGTTACCTCCGGTGGTATTCTGTCTTTTCTGCTGAGCTATTTTTGCGCTACCTTTGCACAAAATTTATAGCGCATGGCAAAGACAGTTTCAACTTTGGGCTTATATTATTTCTCACCCGATGTCCCGAATATCCAGCGGACAGGTACGGAGGAGGTGACTTTCTCCGTTTCCGCTTTTAGTCCTTCGGGGGGTGAGTTTGTGGAGATTTTCTCCACGGTGTATTATCCTGCAAACGGAACAATTACTTTCTACGATTTGCGTGACATCGTAGAAACGTATATGCTTGAAAACGACCTAAAGGTGCAATTATTCCAATTTGCTTTTGGGGACTACATTCAGCAGTCCACCATCATTTATTCCCGGAGTAAAATTACAGGTGTGGCAGCCGCCGATTTTGTGACCAACAGTTTTTTGACTTCGCAGTTCTCGCGGCTCACAAAATTGGATGCCAAAGAATACCTATACTTTTACGAACCTTACCCCATTGATTATGCTGGCACCTCTGAGGAGGACGCTGCCATCTCGCTACCTGTTACATATCGTATTATGTACAAGGCAGCTAATGGGGAGGTTTGCACGCACAACATTTCCAAACAGCAAACATTCTATTACGGCTTCAACACCTTTACGGTTATCTTCAGCCGGCTGTTGAAAGATATTGCATATCAATCGATCATGTTTGTGCGTGTCACTGTGGGCAGCCGGACGTGCTCATTCTACCTTACGGAGAAATCCGGACAAAACAGGTTCTATTTCAAGAACCTTTTCAACTGCTTTGAATTAGCCATTATTCCATCATCCACTACAACGAAAACCGAAACAGATTCTGCAACAGCAACCTGTCTCGGCGAGTTGGTGCAATACGACATCGAGCACAAGCAGACGTTTGAGGTTCAAACGGCAGAGCTGCTCTTATCGCATGCAAAGTGGCTGATTGAAATGATGACCAGTCCCGATATTCGCCTTTTTGACGCTGACAAAAAGACGCCCGGCACGATGACCAAGGTGATTATTGTTGATTATGATTCCGAACTCAATGACGCTCCCGGAGAGGCGTGCTCCGTTAAGTTTGAATGGCAATATGCCACAGGTGACATGATTACTAAACTTGGTATTCCTGATGTCGGCATTTTTACCGAACAATATACCCCCGAATTTGAATAGCCATGGAAGAACCAACGCAAGAAAATGCCCTTGAACAACGTATAAAGTTCGTAAATGCCTTCAATCGTACAATGATTGACATTTGGAAAGAACGAATCACGCTTTTGGATGTCCGAGATACGGACGCGCTGCTGCAATCACCCAAATCGCTTGCCGTGCGCGCTGATGGTCGCTTCTTTGAAGTGACTTTATCGCAGGAGTTCCTTGAATATGGCTTATGGCAGGACTATGGTGTCGGCAAAGAAACCCCTCGTGGAAACTCCGGCGACATTGGCAGAAAAAAAGTCCGCCAACGTCGTCCTTGGTTCTCGAAGAAATACTTTGCTTCGGTGATGAACCTAAAGGAGTTCTATGCCGAGAACCTTGGATATGAGTTCCAAGGCATCATAGCAGACGCTTTCAACTCTATGCGCCAACACATGTAAATTTATTATATTATGACCCCGAATCAAATTCAAACGCTTATTGAGAACCTAAGAGTTCAGACAGCCGCCAATTCCATCAACCCGGATATGCTGGCCACTATCCTCACGCACCTCAATAGAGGCGCAACCAATGTCGGCACGAACGCCATTGAGTCGTTACCGCTCCTTTATTGCGAGGTTATCAAAGGAAAGTTGTATCTACGTAATAACAAGTATTACGAAGAACAGGGCTATGTGCCTATTCTTTTCCGATACACCCGATGGCGCAATCGTATAGACACGAAAAAGCGCAGAGGACATGGACCTCGCAAAAAAGGATGGCACGCCAACGGAAAGGTGGGCACTATCAAGGTTGATGGGGACGGTTTAATCCAGCGCAGTACGCTTGTGCTCAATTCTTACAAAATGGAGGCAGCAGCATACTCTGACAACGCCGCTATCTTTGTAAATCATGGTGATGCACCCAAACACCCAATCACGTGGGGCACGTGCAAGATAGACAAGAAGAACCCCACCAACGGCAACAATCGCATGATTCGCCTGCCTTTTGCTATTGCTTACGCAAAGCCAACGACTAATGAGGTGACAGCCGTCACCTTGGCGGACATCGCTTCGAACTTGGCTCCCTTCTTCGTTAGAGGATCAGAATCGGGGGACGGCTATAGATGGTTCTTCAGTAGATAGAAAACAAGAGGAGCATAACCGGTTTTGAGGTCGATTGTGCTCCATCTTAATAGCCACCGCGAATGAGCGTCCTCCGGTTTCCCTTCGGAACATAGCTCTATTCACACACGCACTCGTGAGAGCCAGGGGGGTACTTGTTGCCTTTCCGCCATCACCTGTCGATATACAAAGAAAAATCTTTGCAAAAGTATCTCTTGCGAGATACTGCCAGATACGCTTCCCACAAATGCGATGCAAAGATACTACATTTTTTTGAAACAACCAAATTTTAACCCCATAAAACTATGTCAATCCTAGAAATTGTACTGACTTTCCTATCCGGCGTATTAGGTAGCGCCAATGTAGTCCTGTTCATCACCATCCGTTCGGTCAAAAAGAAAGCCCTTGCTGACGCAACGGCTGAAATGGATAAAGTGCTTATCAACCGCATCAATTTCCTTGACCAGCGGATTACTGAGTTAGAGAAAAAGGCGTGTTTTCGCACAGATTGCGAAATGCGTATGTAAATCCTGTAAACTATTTCAATTATGCAACGCAAAATCAAGGAAATTATTGTGCATTGCTCGGCAACATTTCCGGAGCAAGTAGTTACGGTCAACGATATTGACCAGTGGCACAAACAACGCGGTTTCGACTGCATTGGCTATCATTATGTGGTGTACCTTGATGGTACGATCCACGTCGGTCGCCCCATCGAAAAGGAAGGGGCTCATTGTAAAGGTCACAACGCAAATTCCATCGGAGTTTGCTATGTGGGCGGTCTCAACAAAGTGGGCAAGCCTTGCGACACGCGCACGGATAAGCAAAAAAAGGTGCTGCGCTGCCTTATTGCTACGCTAAAGGCAGAGTATCCGGGTGCCGTTGTGTACGGACATAGCGACTTTGCCAGCAAAGCTTGCCCTTGTTTTAACGCTAAATCGGAGTATCAAGACCTATGAGAAAAACTGTTTCGTTCTTGGCCGTCATCGTGCTACTTTTGCTGTCGGTGGCACTGACAGGCTGCAAGACATTATCGCCAACTGTGGCGATACCGCGCAATGACAGCATAGTCCTCAGGTATGAGTACCTGCACGACAGTATCTATGTGGACCGAGTCCACTATGAGAAACAAAAAGGTGACACGGTCTATCTGAGGGACACGGTCACGCTGAAGTATTTCTCCATCAAGAACACGGTCGATACCTTGTATCTCGATAAAGAGGTGGTTATTACACAGCCACCTGAGAAATACGTTCCATCTTTTTATAAGTGGTGCACAGGTATTCTCATAGTCCTTGTGATACTGACTGGTTTATATTGTGTGCTTCGTGTAGTTATACGAATCTACACAAAGAGGTGAGAGAGCTGCTCCTAATGGGGCAGTTCTTTTTTTAGTTGTGCCGTCGCACAAAAGATTTACGAGTACCTCCGGTGGCTCCTGCGGAGTGCCTGCCTATATCCACGCACGCTATAGTCCCAAGCGCGATGTTTACCTACGGTCTGCCGGTGCTCGCGGCGCGACAATTACCTGCGGTGCTACGATTACAGCCCTTTGCTGTACCTGCTTGGTTGTGCCGTCGCACAAAAAATTTGCGTGTACCTCCGGTGGCTCTTGCAGAGTGCCTGCCTATATCCACGCACGCCATAGTCCTGAGCGCGATGGTTACCTACCGGTGGGGCTCGCTTTGCTCGATACCGCACAATGCAACGCAAGGGATAGTTACCTCCGGTGGAACTCACTACGTTCGGTATAGATAAAGACGAGTACACCCTGCGAGTGTATGGCACATTATTTTTATATACGCGCATACGCGCGCCTCATCGGTGGTATGAGCGATACCCCCAAGCCGTATGGCTTTCCCCTCGCGAACTACCTTCGGTCTATATGAAGCGCACTACCGCGCATTGGCGCGTGTGGTGGTGGTGTGTGTGGTGGGTGTGTGGTGTGGTGGTGGGTATGGGGGCGCGTGCATATTCCGCAAGCCAAAAAGAGAGGAAAGGCGCGCGCTTGGGCAGGGCGTTGGGGGGTCTTTAGACACAAAGTCGGGGGAATTTTCCCCGACACCTCCATTATATTGGTGATTTTCAGCACTTTAAGAACTCGTAGACTTAACTTTTGGCAGATTTTGGAAAAAATTCGCCGTAAATTTTCGGCGGCTGTCGAGAATTTACGGGGTTTTCCTATGGTTTTTCTGCTGTCTTTTCGCTGACGCTTTTTTTAGTGTATTTTTGCAGAAAAATTTGTAACTATGTCTGATTATTCAACCAATGCGTCTGTCAATTGTACCATCAATGGGCAACAAGCTTTAGAGACTTTAGAAAATCTAAAAAAGTCAGCTTTGCGGCTGACTGATGAGATTGCACGGGCAGCAGCTGCCGGTGACAAGGTGACCCTCAAAAAATTGAGGAAGGAGTTTAATGATACCAAGCGTCAAATCAAAGAAATGGAGTCTGCGACTATGCAAGTTAATGCAGTGCTCCAACGGTTAGGTAAATCTACACCGCAGGAGTTGCAAAAAACTTTGGCGACTTTGACGAAACAACTCAATTTTATGGAGAGAGGCACTAAAGAATGGGAGGAACAGGTGGGCAAAATTAAGTTGGTCAAAGGTGAGATCGCCAAAGTTAATGGTGAACTTGCCCGGTCGCAGACATTTTTGGAGAGGTTTAATTCCAAGTTCAATGAATGGCAGGGCACGTTTATGATGGCAGCCGGTGCCATTACTGGTGTCGTCGTTGCCGGAAAGAAAGCCGTGCAGATGTATGCCGAGATGCAGCAGGAGGAAGCCAATGTCCGTAAATATACCGGAATGACGGCAGAGGAAGTGGAACACCTCAATGAGGCGTTTAAGAAGATGGACACTCGTTCGTCCCGTGATGAGTTGAACCGACTGGCGCAGGAAGCTGGTCGGTTAGGCAAGACAACGGAAGAAGATGTCTTAGGGTTCGTACGAGCAGCAGACGTTATCAATGTGGCATTGGATGAGTTAGGTGACGGGGCGACCCTCCAACTTTCTAAATTGACCTCCATCTTTGGGGATGAAGCACGTTTGGGCACCGAAAAATCAATGCTTGCTGTGGGCTCCGTGATCAATGAACTGTCACAGAACTGCACAGCCGGTGCCGGCTATTTGGCTCAATTTGGTCAACGTCTTGCAGGCGTAGGTGCCCAAGCCAATATGACGGTACCTCAAATCATGGCTTTTGGTGCGGTGCTTGATTCCCAAGGTCAGAAAGTGGAGATGTCAGCCACGGCACTGTCTAAGCTCATTATGAACCTTTTCAAAAATACCGATAAAATCGCTAAAGCTACCGGTATGGATTTGGAAGAGTTCAGTGCCACAGTCCAACGTTCTACGAACGAGGGCTTGCTAATGCTGCTGGAGCGTCTAAATGAGTTGGGCGACATGAGTGTCCTTGCTCCCGTGTTTGCTGACATGGGAGAGAATGGGGCTCGTGCCTCTGCCGTCATTTCCGCATTGGCTGGTAATATTGATATGGTCAAATGGGAACAACAGGAAGCAGAGAAAGCCTTTATGGAGGGCACTTCGGTACTGAAGGAGTACGAAGTTCAGAACACGACAGTCCAAGCAGGTTTGGACAAGGCGCGTAAAGGCTTTCAAGAGATAGCGATTGAGTTAGGTAAAGAGTTGATGCCCATTTTACGGCATATCATTTCCTCCACATCGGCAACGATGAGATTGATGCTGAAGACCATCCAGTTCGTTAAAGAACATAGAGTGGCCATCGTATCAACAGCGGCTGCCATAGGCGCATATACAATAGCGGTCAATTTGGCAACCATCCGGACGAAAGCACATAATGCCATGGTGGTTATTGCCACCACGGTTCAGAAGCTTTGGAACAAAGCCATTATGATGAATCCATTGGGGTTGCTGGCTGCTGCTGCCGCTGCTGCTGTGACCGCTATTGTTATGCTGACACATCGGGAGAAAGAGCATATCCAAGCCGTTAAGCATGAAACGGAGTTAGATAAGAAACTCCATGCCGTGGAGGAGCAGGTTAAAAACGATTACCAACAGGAGGCAGGACAGATCAGAGCTTTGTCTGCTGTCTTGGTGGATAGTAATCGTAGTATTGAGGAGAGGAAAACGGCTTTGGAGAAGCTCAAATCTATAGTCCCGGACTACCACGCCAGTTTGACGGAGGAGGGGGAACTCATCAATAACAACCGAGAGGCGTTAGATGAGTATCTTATTTCGCTGAAGAACAGCATCCGCGCCAAGGCGAATGAGGAGAAACTGAATGTCATCGCTACGGAGCAGGTGGCATTGGAGGACAAGATGAACACGGCCCCAATGCAGAAGATGAAAAAGGAATATGAGGAGTACCAAGGCGTCATCGAGGGCATTCAGCAGCAGATTATGAGGACAGAGGATGCCACAGAGAAGAAACGTTTGGAGGAGCAACTTTGGGCTATTAAGCGGACGCGTAATGCAACCACGCAAGCATACCAAAATTGCGTAGATGAGATGGCATCTTTGCAGAAGAAAGCAGATAAGATACTGGCGGACACAGGTGTTCCGGTCGTATCTAAAGTGACAGGAGGGGACACTCCAACACCTGACGCTGACGATGGCAAGCCATCTAAGAACAAGTTCCAAGCGGAAGATGATTGGAAGGAGAAGGAAGAAGCCCTCAATCGCATTGCGTATGCTCGTGGAGAGGTGGACTATGAAGCGTACACCAAAAAGATGTTGCAGATCCAAGTGGATTACAACAAAAAGAAATTGGAGCATACGGACTTGGAAGGTAACGAAGAAGTGACCATTCAAGCCTCTTACTATGAAGCTTTGAAGAAGCAGAAAGACAATGCGATTTCGGGCACTGTAGAACAGGAGGAGCGCGCCTATAAGGATGTGCTGGCAATCCTACAGCAACGCTATATGGATGGAGAACTTTCCGCACGGCAGTACCAAAGCGCAATGGAACTCGCCGAGTTGGAACATCTCAGGAAGATTGCCGGATTGTATGATGAAGGCAGTAAAGAACGTATTAAGGCTGAGGAACGCTATCACAGCACGTCGCTAAAGCAACAACAGAAACATTTGGAGGAGTCCAAACGCATACAGGAGCAGTTCCGTACGCAGTTCTTTACTAAGGCATACCAAACCCCTGATACCGAATCATACAACCGTGACCTTCAGAACCTTGAATTAGTTCACGCTCAAATGCTAAAGGCATGTGGTAGTAACAACCGCGACAAACTCAAGGTAGAGAAAGCCTTCCAAGAAGCCAAGTACCAACTCGGTCGTAAATACAACGTCAAGAACGCCAAGGAACTGAAGAAGTCCTATCGTTCTGCCATTGATGATATTGCCGATTGGCTTGAATCGGATGGAGGCGAAGCCCTGACCGGTTCGTTGGAAACGATCCTTAGTGGCATGTCGGAAATCTTTTCCGGCATTAGTGACCTCATTCAAGCCGAATTAGATGTAGAGACCGCTAAAATTGAAACATCGTATGATGCTCAGATTTCAGCGGCTGAGGGGAACAAGTACAAAGAGGTGCAACTGGAGAATCAGAAGCAGAAAGAGATTGCCAAAGCCAAGAAGGAGGCAAACAAGAAGATGTTTGCCATGCAGGTGATCCAAGCAATAGCACAGACGGCTATGTCTGCCATCAGCGCGTACTCCTCGGCGGCTGCAATTCCTGTCGTTGGTTTTGTGATGGCTCCTATAGCTGCTGCTATGGCCATTGCTGCTGGTGCCCTTCAGATTGCATCTATCAAAAAGCAGCAACAGGCATCGGAAGCCACAGGGTACATGCGAGGAGGTTTCACTCCTGCCGGTCCCGTTGACAAGGAGGTTGGTGTCGTCCATGCCGGTGAATGGGTTGCATCGCAACGGCTGCTGGCTAATCCTGATGCAAGGGCTTTAGTCAATACGCTGGATTACGCCCAACGTACCAACTCGATGAGTTCGCTAAAGGCGACAGACGTGTCACGTTCCATCACAGCCCCACAAGTGGTTGCACAGACCGCCACCAATGGTAAGTTAGACGCTGCGCTTGCTGCAACTGCTGCTGCGCTTAGCGACTATTCCCACACCATGAAAGGCATTGGTACACGATTGAATGAGCCCTTTGTCACTGTCAATACGGTGGAGGGTGATAGTGGTATCAAGAAAGCCCAAGATGAGTACAACCAATTGATGAAGAACAAAACCCCTAAATCCCAAAGAAAATGACTATAACTATTGACAATAAGGTTGCCCTGCTGAAGAAGGGCAGTAGTTTTGATTTCGTCAGTGAGAACCGCCAATTTTCCGGAGCTGACAGTTATACGTTAGCCATCACATTCCCTCTGAAGAACTGCCCTCAGAACACAGCCATCTTTGGGCATATAAGCCGCAAGGACATAGAAAAGAAGCAACTGCTTTTCTCCTGTGAAATCCGCGATGGCAAGTTTTGTAAACGTGGCAGTATAACTATAACCGAACTCACTGACATTGAGGTTAAGACGCAGTTCTTGGAAGGTCGTTCAGTCAGCAACTTTGTGAACACCTTCGATGATGTCTATATCAATGAAATGGAGTTGGGCTATCCCAATACGGCTGCTTCTTCATTCCCTATGGATATGAACAATTGGGTGGATAGTTATGGCACAAAGTATGTAGCTTTGCCGTGGGTGAATAATAGTAGTGGCAACGTACAAAATGATATGAACCTTGCCTTAGGAGGTGCCACTTGGAAATCCACAACTTTGTCCTTTCAGCCGTATATGCTGTATATTGTGAAGCAGATATGCACCCAATTAGGGTACTCCTTTGACTTTACTGAGTGGGAACGGAGTAACTACAAATATCTGCTAATATGCAACGCACTTCCGGCTGCTTGGGAACTCCATAACTTTGCCAAGGCATTGCCGCATTGGACGATTACGGAATTACTGGAGCAACTGGAGTATTTGATGAATTGTGAGTTTGATATAGACCACAACAAAAAGTATGTACGTATGGCTTTCACACGTACACTTATTGAGAACTGCGAAGATGTGGAACTCAAACAGGTGATTGATGACTACCAAATGGAGAAGGTGGATGTGGGTGACTGTAAGTATAGAGGAGCCTGCAATCTCAAATACGCCGACTGTGACCATCGTATGTGGAAATACTATGTTAATCCCACCTTTATACAATTTTGGCTGGATAAGTACTTAGAACGTGGTAGTTTGTATAGGGAAGTCGATAATGTCGAAGCCGTAGCTGAAATGGCTCGCAGGAATGAATGGGATAAGGTGGAAAATCCGGTCACAGGTGCGATTAGTCGGCTTTACTATTGCAAGGAAGAAGATAGGTATCTTATCGTCCGCGTTATCCAATTTGAGAAACTTGGCTCCTCTAATTTTGAAGGAGAACAGGTGCCTTTCGGTTATTATCATACTATAGGGCAGTTTGTCAATACCTTTGCGCCTCGTATGGTTCACCCGGATGCTGACACCAAGGAACTCAAAATAGTTCCTGCATGGATTGATGATACGGACGTGGCGAAAGGGCAGTGTATATTCTTACAGTTGCCCGATTATGAGAATGCTAAAGCAGCACGTCCTCATAATGGTTTTGACAACTGGGATGAGGCGATGGCTCATCTTGCCCCTGAGCCCGACTATTTTATCAAGGAGTTGCAGGAGAACTACCTTAAAGAGGATGAGGAGTATCTTGATAAAATCTATGTGGGCTTCTATCCCGGAGGGGGATTGTTTGATACCTATAGGCACCCTTATATTGATGTGGTAGATTTCAATCACACTTGGTGGCCCGAACATCTTGGATGGTCGTTGGCACTTAATTCCGACACCTTCAACCAATACACCATAGAGGGGAAGATTGATCCCACGCAGAAATACACATTCAAATTCCTTGCTGATGACGTTCCCAATGCAAGGTCGGTGTTTATCATCCATGGGCAGAGATACCTGTGCGAGAAGATAACAGCGACCTTTACGGAGCATGGGATGTCAAAGATGATGAAAGGGGTGTTCTACAAACTGCTTTAATATGCTAAAGCAGCTTTGCGAACCTTCTCCACGTTCTCACCATGGAAGTGCTTAATGTACTTTGTTGTGATACTCAAATCAGAGTGATCTGCCGTTTCCATGACAGTCACTGGGTCTAATCCGCACTCAGTCATCATGGTATTCATACCTGTGTCGCGGAGTGAGTATAGTTGGTAACTATCATCCAAACAAAGTTCTTTGCGCATCTTTGCCCACCAACGTCCGTAGGAATCGCTGGAGGTTGGCTTAGCGGATGCCTTATACTGACTATCGAAAAGATAGTAGTTCTCCGGCACACCTGCGATATGCTTTGCAAGCAGTTCGCAAGTTCTGTCCGTTAGTGGGGCAGTGCGAGCGTGATGGTTCTTTGTTTTACTGCCGGGCAGATTGATACAGTGATTTTGCAAATCTATGTCTCTAATCTGCACACGCTCCACCTCGATGGGACGGATAAGGGAGGTCATCACCAAATGGTAGATAATCTCGAACGCAGGATTTTCCTTTTGAATGTAAGAAACGATCTTCTTTCGTACATCTTGCGGAATCATGTCACGTTTCTTCTCCGTTTCATGTTTCGGTTGGAGCTTATCGAAGGGGCTCTCCTTAATATATGATTTGCTCACACACCAACCCCAAAATGCTTTACCGCACTTTAGGATGCCATTGTAGGTATTGGCACTCATCTGCTTGGGCTCTTTTGCCTCAATCTTTTTGTGCGCACGTGCAAGTCGCTGCTGCCAAGCAGAGTTTGGATCAGCCTTCTTGCTGGGTGTCATATATAGATAGTCCATGAACTCAACGGCATGCCCTCCGGTGAACTGACATATCTGACACCCCGGATAGTTGTCATTTACCCAAGCCGATAAGCGGTTGCAGAAACTCTTGTAGGAACGCATACTTTCGGTAGATAGTTCGCGTCCTTTCTCAGCAATGAACGCGTCACACACTTCGGTAAGTGGAAGATAGTTGCGTGAGTTCTGCTTTTGTCCGTAGGGCGTCCATCCATTCATCAGTTTGATGTTGGTGGAGGAGATTACGCTGTTAGCAAACACCTTGAACTCAGCCAACGTGCGGTAACGCTTTCTATACATATTAAGGAGTACCCGGCGTCGTTCTTGCTGACCGATGCACTCGTTGTAGAAATAATACTCCATGTACCATCCTTGGCAGTTATGGCACAATTTAGCTGGTGAATACAGGGTTGGAATCTCTTTCGCGGGAAGGGCGAAATTTTCAAGTTCAAAAAATTGCATTTTTTTTCTTCGGGGATGTGTTGAACACCTCCGAAGAAAAACTTTGAACATACTCTTTTAGGGAGTTCCGAAAAGATTTTCGTCACGATTTCGTCAGGGTTTTTTACCCCGTAATGCCGAAATCCCTTTATCTATCGGCTCTGCGGAAAGTGAGGGATTCGAACCCCCGGTACGACGTAATGCGTACACCACATTTCGAGTGTGGCTCTTTCGACCACTCAGACAACTTTCC
>JAGHRV010000065.1 GCA_018066175.1 Candidatus Colicola equi
GGCATTGAGCCCTTATATCCAATGGCCAAATTATTGGCACAAGCTACTATAATAGAAATCATCCTTAATTCCGCAACACTATAGTTTAACATTATTTATAAGTGCCTGAGCAACAAAAAGTTGCCCAGGATTTTGCCATGTCAGAATTTTCACTTATCTTAGTGTTGCAAAAAGAAAACAAGCAAAACTCTAATATGACATGGCAAAAACGCCTTTTTCAATATGTCTTTGCTCCATTTTATGTCTGGAGCGGGACAACCTCCATTTCTGTCCCGGAGGTAAGGACAACAGCTTATTGCAGATAACTCAACAAATATCGAGGCGATTGGAAAAACAGTCCGGTATCAGGGTTTAAGAGTTTCTCAAACATCTCTGACTTATAGACCTTATCCATCGCATCTTCCAGGGATAGATGTTGCTCGTCTATCAATATTTGGATCATCTGAGCCATTACACGTTGACGCGTGTACTGAAACTCTGCTTGGGTCGTCATCATAACTTTTTCAATTTTGCAATTGCTTTATCTGTTCCAAAGAAATACTGGTAGGTGATACCTTGCATGTATTTCAAGTTTTCCAAGAATTGCTCCAATGTAATATCGCCAGCCTCATACTTACTGATTTGGACGCCTACACGATCATTGGCAATCGGTCCATAGACGATGTCATAATCATGTGCGGGCAACTTTGACGGATTGTTGCGATTAAGAAAGATAAATTCTGCCCACTCGCGGCTATATCCCTCAAAGCGTAGCACCTTTAATTCTCCGGATTGTAAAACAGCCTCATCAAACTCATACACATTCATTACAGGCACTCCACCCTCAATCAACGCCTTAAATTCACCCATACGCTGTGCTTGAAAGCGATCTGCACTTAGGTAGAAGCCACGACCAAAATCTTTATTCGGACGAGACTTCTGCAAATCGATTTGCTCAATATAGACAGTTGAGCCATGATACAATTTCATTGTATACTTCCTCCTTTCCTGTGGCAATAAGTAACTAAACTATCCACCATATCATCAAAAGACTGGGTGTGCATCACGTCGTAGTAATCGTGTGCCAAACTAATGCCTCCGTACTGCTTCAAATAACTATACGCCGCGGACTCCGAGAGTGCGTAGCGATGTGCAAAAGCAGCTATCAAAATGATGATATACTCAGCTATGTCGTTAGGATGTATCATAACATTTGCAACTTTTGGGCTGCAAAGTTACGATTTTTTTTTGAAAAAAGCAAATATTTTAACGGAAATCTGCGAAATTTCTGCATTTTTATGCAAAAATGACACATTTTCTCCCCTTCCCGCTGGGTTTTCCCCGTTTCCTCTTGCTCAATCCTCCCATAAGGTGAAAGACAAAAAAAAATTAACATAGAAAAGGTTTAGGTTTTTGAAGATTGACTTTGTCAATGGTGCGAAGGGTCGCAAGGATAACAACACGAGGAACGGCAGAGGGTATGGGTAGAGGTGGAGAGGTCGGCTACAATTATTAGCAGTTGAAAAAGGCTTAATAATAGGCTCTCTCCCTCGCCTCGCTGACTTCTCATAACTTTATTCCGGTCAGCTTCGGCTCGGTCGTTCGCCTATTATTTCTCGCTGTGGATGCTATCGACGTTAGGCTGTGCCTACCTTATACCATCTTACGCGAATTTTCTTCTGCTGTGGCTCCTACTGCTCCTACGGTTTGTACGAGCTTACGCACTTTAGCCCTCACTCCCATTTCATTGGGAGGAAATCCGATGCCCCTAAAAATTTTATAAAGGTAGGCGATAAAATTTTTGCTCTTTGGCAGCCGGGGTGACTTTAAGGAGCACCTCACCGGTGCGGGTGGCTCAACCCCTTATGTTCCCCTTACGATTAAGGGGATAAAAGCGCTTAACCAGTCATCGTTCATTTGAAACCAGACCAAAATAAACTCTTCCTTGGCGTAAGGATGGACGAGTTATATAAACAGATACTTATTGGTTTTCGGGCAGAATACCAAAATCGAAAGAAATACCAATTAAGAATTGGCTTAACGTGCTCACAATTTCATTTGTCCAAGGGGATGTTCAACAAACGTTTGAAACAAGCCATTAGCGATACGAGTTGACACACCCTTTCCGGTGCAAAGTTAGAGTTATCTATCGAGGGGAAAAGGTCAGGTGAATTTTGTACCGTGCCTCAAAAATCTCCACCTCGCCACGGCAAGACTTCACTTCGTTCAGTTCTCGCTGTGGCAGGTAGTATTTTTGACAAAAACCTTGTCTTGCTCGCTATGCGATAACACTCGTAAAGCACCGTAAAGGTTATATCAAACGCTAACGGCTTTAAACGCAAGTTAAACATTAAAAACAAATAAAATTATGGCACAGTTAAGTATTTCTTTTGGTTTCGATTTTGGCAATCTGCCTCTCAACAAACAAGTAAATGTAAAGGTTGCTCACCGCTCCAGCATTACCGCAAAAGTTAGCGATTGGAACGATGACGATTTATATGAGGACATTGAGGACTTTGATGTTACCGACCAATCTTGGCGGTCTATTGTTGCACGTTATTAAATTATTTACGATATGAGACAATTTTATATGTACGAGATTTTGAGAGCCCTTGAGGCAGAACCTGGAGAGGGCGCGTTTTCAGTTTATGAGTGGTACTGCAAGACCTACAGCGTGGGCGCAGAAGATATTGCCCCATCTATTGTGGCTTTTGAGGTGCTTGGTGAGGGGTAAAGGAGGGCGAAAGTCCTCCTTTTTTTTGACTATGGCGGAGCTCGCTTGCCGGGTGGCGCGCTCGCTATGAGGGGAAAGGTGGCAAAAAAATGCGGTTTTTTGCCGGCAACAGCCAACAAAAAACGTGGAGTACAGACGTTGTACTGCTTTTTCTTGCTTATTTCGTTGATTTTGTGTATCTTTGCACAGTTTTTTAACCACCTTAATTATGAACGAGAAAGTTTGTGTTTACTTGGAATTGCCGGACTATTTAGCCCAGTGGTATGCGTATCAGTGTAGAGAGCACCATTTTGTGGATGATGACATCTGCCCAATTGATCCGTACCGCACACTCACTCCTGTGGATCCTATAAAGGGTTCGCAGGAGTGCCTCATCTTAAAACGGTTTCTGAAAAAACAACCAACTGCTATTCCGGAACCTATCCCTGAGAAAGCGAATTTGGCTATTGCTATTCCCTATTTCCAAGAACGTGACCCACGCGTCTATAACTACCTTGGTCCTCACGCTAAAGCGAAGTTGGGCAAAACGATTGCTGAAAGCTTCCGTATTTGCCTTTGGGATGAGATACACCAGTTCGCAGCTTGGACGCGTAGGCAGGACGAAACCATTTTTTGCTTTATGGAGAACCATGGTATCGCTTGCAACGAAACCAATTGGAATGCCATCGCGAAAGTGTACCAACGGATGAGGAATGTTTATAATGTGCAAAAAAGTCGCAAAAAACGTTCGAGTTCGAGACGGTAAAAAATGATTTCGTAATTCGTGCTAAGTTGTGTAATAAGTGTTAATATATCGCTATGGAACCCAAATTCGCTTTGCCGGGCATACGCACCATTGAATATGTCAATGCCGATAAGTTGCCGAATGATCTTACTCTCATGCGCCAAGCGCGTATGCCCATCATTATTTATACCCAACGCACACCTATACCATTCGCAGGCGAGCCCACGTGTGAGACCGAATCAGCCAATGAAAACAAAGGCAAACGGCAGACGGTAACACTATCCTTTCAGTCCACTATTACATTGCCGGAGGAATTTCCACTTGCCTTTGTTGTCACTGACCAAACAGGTCAGACTTGGCTGGTGGGTTTGCCGGAGGAACCTTATCCTTTGGTTACTTCCGTTCAAACGTTCGGACAGCCGGAGGGCGACATCCACGCACTCAACGTGGAGGTGAGTTTCACTGCTCCTGAGGCGTTGATTCCTGTTTCTATTGCCTAATTCCAGTCTTTTCCCGTAGGGGAACTTTGTTGTAATTTTGCGTCGTAATTCATTTTAATACGATGCAAAACTATCATTTACACCTCAAAGGCTATGTCGGCGGTTACGACTTTGATAAGAACTACGTTGACTATGTTCTTGAGAAGAACGCAGGCAAACCTGTAGCCGTTCTTATTGACTCTCTCGGTGGCTCACTCGCTACCGCCCTTTCTATTACGTCATCTTTTCGTAATCATGGTGATGTTACCGTTCATTTCGTTGGCATGAACGCCTCGGCTGCAACGATAGCATCCCTTGGTGCGAAACATATCACCATCGACGCAAGCGCGATGTATCTCGTTCATAAATGTTCGACGGAATTTTTCCGTTGGGCTTCGCTCAATGCAGATCAACTGGACGCACAGATTGCTACTCTAGAGCAGATGAAAACTGATTTGGAGAAAATGGATGCCAATGTTGCCTCCATGTATGCCAAGAAGTGCAAGAAAACCACAGCTGAAATGCTCGACCTCATGAAGGTGGGAGGTTGGCTTACTGCTAAGGAAGCCCTTGACTGGGGATTCGTGGATGAGGTGACCGATGCTGAGGAAGACGCTGCGCCTGTCCTCACTGATTCCGTAGCTACTGCTATGGCGTCAGTCGGTATGCCCATCCCGAATTTGCCCGTACAAGCCGGACAGGAATCTCAATTCTCTCGTTTCTTGAACGCTATCGCAGGACTTTTTAAGCCTGCTGAAGCTAAAGTCAAACAACCAACCCAAAATACAGATCCTATGAATAAGTTTCCTTTGATTGTCGCAGCACTCGCAATTGAGGCGCTGCAAGTGGTTGATGGCAATGTGACTTTGACGGAGGCACAATGTGACGCTTTAGAGGCATTCCTCAAAGAGCAGAACACCAAAGCGGACTCCGCACAAGCAGCCATCACTGAGAAGGACGGCATTATCGCACAGCGTGATGCCACTATCAAGGAGCAAGAGCAGAAGATTTCTGCCCAAGCCGACCTTCTCAAAAATGCACCGGGAGCTGGCAGTTCCCAAGTTCTCAACAATGGTAATTCGGAAGCACAGCCGGATGGTATCAAAGACTTTGTCACTGTTACCAATGCCGCGCAAGAGTTGCTCAGTGAATTGCCCGATTAAGTAACCCCCTAAACTATTACGTATATGGCAGGTAAACTAACTTTCACTTTACAACAATACCAAGAGGCTGCTACCAAGTACCGTCCGGAACTTCTGATGCTGCCTATTCTTGGTTCCAAGGCAACCCTACAATATATGACGGGTCGCCCCGGTATTCGTTCCAAGGAGCGAGTTGGTGCCATTGAGTATGATGCTCAATTTGGACCATACGATCCTAATCGTCGCTCCAATGCGGATTTGAAACTGGATTTCCGCACGCTGGAAACCCACTTCGGTTCCGTAGTTGCTGATTTTGAGCCGAACAAAGCCATTGGCACCCTGCTTGGCATGGGTATGACCAAGGGTGACGGACAGATGCAGACACCAACCGCTAAACACGTGTTGGCTCTTATGACCAAATCGCTGTCCTTCCACCTCAATGAGGCTATTTGGTCAGGCGTCCGTAACGATAGCGGTACGGCTACCAAAGATTTGTTCGACGGCTTTGACACCATCACCTCTAAAGAGATTACGGCTGGTAACCTCTCCGCTGCTAAAGGTAACTACCTGAAGATGACGGAGAAGATTACAAAAGCCAATGCGTGCGATGTGCTTAAAGACATCCTCTTTAACTTAGACCCACACTTGCGCGAACAGCAATTGTATTGCTATTGCTCGCAGGAGTTGGCAGACATGTACAACGAATCCTATCAACTCACCCACGGTGGGCTGCCTTACAACCAACGCTATCAGCAAAACGCTGTCGAAGGTTCGGATGGCAAGTTGATCTTGATTCCGTTGGCTAACAAGACAGGTTCTAAGTTCCTCCACATCACTCCTAAGAGCAACATGCTCTATGGCTATGACACGATGTCGGATGAGGCTTCTCTGCTTGTTAAGGAGTACGCTCCTTTCGTTCTGACCTACGTCGCCACGATGTTCTTTGGTGTTCAGTTCGAAAGTATCGACAAACGCCGTTTCAAAGCCATTGAGCTTATCTAATCACACACTCTGCACCCTTCGGGGTGCGGAGATTTGTCTAACCCTAAATGTCACAGTATATGTCTAATTGTAAGAATTTCCAACGCTCTCTGAGCTGGTGCCCCGGCACTCCGGAACTTCCCGGCATTAAACGTCGCATTTTCTATCTCTCTAAAAGTGAGATTGTGAAATGGCCTACGTTGCCTACGGACGAAAAAGGTCGTCCTACCTCTGCTGTTTACCAAGGGAACTTCCTGCTTGCCGCTGATGCCACTTGGAAGCATATTGATGTGCTGCCCGATAAGTGCCAAGTCACTTCCGAAGCACAAGGTGAGTTCCCAAGCCAGTTGCAACTCAATAAGTTGACCGCTGTTCACCCTGCTGTAGGTGAGGAGGCATCCGCTGCTGCCGCTTATATCAATAACACCGATAATGTATTCCTCGTTGAGGACATGAAAGGCAAGTTCCGTGTTATTGGTTGCGACCGCTACACCACCAAAGCCACGGTAGCGCAAGACCTTGGTCAAGGGGCTACCGGCACCACCTCTACCACTATCAATGCAGAGGCATCGGATGTCGTTCCTGCTCCCTTCTATGAAGGCGAAATCGTTACCGAAGAAGGTACGATTAATGAGGCACAGCCCGAACCGGAGCCACAACCCGAACCTCAGAATGAGGGCAACGATAACCAAGAGGCGTAATCATGAGTTTGTTCACGCCATCGGAGATTGGAATCGGCGACTCCCCGAAAGGTGGAGCCGTCGTTTCTGCTCCTAAAGATATCTTTGCCGAAAAGACCTCCCGTAAGGATTGGCGCAAGAAAGAGGGGGACGACACCGCACGTTGCGATCTATCGGTAGAACGCATCGTTATTCAGCCCCACGCAAAGGAGCTGATGGTGGTGTCCCTTTGGAAGAAGTCCATCAAAGGCAGGCATTTGACAGAGATTAAGGAGGACGATAGCATGGTGGAGGTGTTCGCCAGTAAGATGACCGATGTTATTAGGCGCATACTGGGTACGCACCTTAATAACGGCACTTGGGCGATTTGCGCCACTCCGAAGCGGCGTCATCTGACTATGAACTTCGCTTGTAGAATAGCCGCTAAGATTGCTTCCAATCTTGGTTTGCGCTATTACGAAGATGTCGCACTCTCTGATACTCGCGAACGTGTCAATAAGGTCTATACGCTGGGCGTATTGCCCGACGAACCCAATCTTATTGTATTCGATGATTTCGTCACGACAGGCTCCACGTTGCTATCTATGAAACGTTTATTAGAACCACTCGGCAAGACACTCGTGTTCTTTGTCGGGATAAATAACAATATGTAATATGGATCATGAATTGACTACAAAAGTGCAGAATTGGTTACAAACCCCTGCATCAAAACGCGACCTTATGCAAGGCGCTACGTATTTACTCCAGTTGTCGGGTAACCGCATCATGTACCGCAACATTAGCGCCAACCCCAAGCGACATGCCGATGATATCGCCTATCAGTTGCAGAAGTATCTTAACTTCCGCATACAGTCGCTTACGCACGACCAAGTAGAGGCCATGCAGAAAGAGGTTGACACGATTGTTGCAAAGGATCATTTGGATGTACCCGTCAAGACAGCTGCCGAAAAGAAGGCAGCAGCCGAGGAGTTCAAGAAAGGCAAACGCACCGACCACGATTCGTTGCCGGAGAATATCCAAGCTTGCTTTAAGAACAACCTCGCTATTCTCCAAAAGATGCGTAACTTGCACACCAAGTTACAACTTTTGAGCACGAAAGAGACCACCTGCCCCGATTCGGAGCGTTACCCTTTCCTTAAAGACCTTATCGCCTTGGATAAGGAGTATCACGCCAATTGGAAGAAGTATGACGAGTTCGTCATTGAGACCAAGAAGAAATGAGGAGAGGTGTTGCCATAGAAGACTATCTGAAACCGTTGGAGAACGCACCTTTGCAGTGCTACCTTACCAACGTGCTTCAGGTAGCCGATGTGGTGGAATGGGTGCTAAAGCAGGTGGGTAAATCTACTATTTGGCAAACCTCGTTCTCTATTTCGGAGGAGTTCTTGCGTCGCCTTTATTTCATATCCAAATCGGGGCTGGTTGACCGCATCAACCTTGTGCTCGATTTTAAGGCGACTAATAAGACCCTCAAACTATGGTCATTTCTCACGCAGGTTATTGAGACTACATATTTGGCTGATAACCATTCTAAAGTGATTCTCATCAAAGCAGAATCGGGACAGACCGTCTCGATTATTACGTCTCAAAACCTGACACGTGGTAACCGTATGGAGTCCGCTGTGGTCACGACTGACCCATCCGTTTTTTCTGTTTTCCTTGCGGACATGGAAGACCTAATCCAAAACCACTCCGTGCCTCTCACGGAGCTGCTTAACGAAAAAATCGAACATGCAAGCAATCCATCTATCGACAGCGCAGATGATGATGCAACGCCCGGATCCTGTTGACCTTACCGTGTGGCGGTCGGACGGGGCTATCCTCACCTATGAGAATTGCATCTCACTCAAATACGATTTTTACGCTGGAACCCGAACCATCAAGCTACTTGCGTCTAATCAAGTTAGGCGCGTGCGTGATGTGTGCATACGCTCCATCAATGGTTTGGAGGTCTTTCTATAGAACGCTCGTCGCTCTTACCTTGCAGGTGGCGTATATTACAGCCCTTTGCTGTACCGGCTTAGTTGTGCCGTCGCACAAGGTGTTTGCGTGTACCTCCGGTGGCTCTTGCAGAGTGCCTGCCTATATCCTCGCACGCAATAGTCCTGAGCGCGATGTTTACCTACGGTCTGCCGATGCTCGCGGCGCGATGTTTACCTGCGGTGCTACGATTACAGCCCTTTGCTGTACCGGCTGTCTTTTATTCATTTACGAAAAACCCTTATCTTTGCACCATAAATCAGAACACTATGGATTTTTCTTTCAATTCAATAGAGCTGCTGCACAACGTACAGGCGCGTGTGGTATTCCATACGGACAGCAGCACCATCTTTAGAGAGGATGGCGACATACCCGAACGTATCTTAGACAAAAGAACGTCCTACATCCCTTGGGGAGGGGATGACGATTTACCCTTCCATATTCTTGAAAAGATAGAGGCAGATGAAACTCTCTCCACCTGCCAACTTTTCAATGCTGAAGTCTGCTATGGTGCCGGTCTTACCTATAAGACGGACGACTGCTCCAAACAAGTCAAGCAGGAGGTGGACGACTTCTGTATGGATAATAATATGGCAGGGTACTTCTTAGGGGTATGTCAGGACTTTAAGCACTTTGGATGGTGCGTGACCGTACTCGTCTTTAACGCAGAGCACACCAAGATAGTGCGCGTACTGCGGAAGGAAGCGGCATACTGTCGTTTCACCAAGGCGGACAATCACGGCCGTATCCATGAAGTGCTTTATGCCAATTGGCGCAATCCGGTGCAAGCAGAGGATGTGGAGCACATTCCTTTGTTGGACTTTAACTCCCCATGGTATGATTTGCAGTGTAGGCTCGCCTCCGGCTCTAAGGACTGCAAATTTGCGGTCGTTACACGTATTCCAACACCCGATAGCACCTACTATCCAATACCTCACTACGCTTCTTTGTTTAAGTCTAAATGGTACGACATTAAGCAACTTATTGCTACCGCTAAAAAGGCGAAGCTGGAGAACTCGGCTCCCATCAAATACCACATCGAGGTATCGGATAAGTATTGGCAAGGTATCTTCAAAACAGAGGGCATTACCGACCCAAAGAAGATGCAGGATCGCGTCAATGCCGAAAAGAAGAAAATCATCGACTTTCTCACCGGTGCCGAGAACGCAGGCAAAGCTTGGTTCTCTACCTTCTATATTACTCCTGATGGGAAGGAGCAACACGATGTGGTCATCAATAAAGTGGATGATACTAAAGAAGGCGGTGATTGGGAAAGCGATATACAAGAGGCGGTGAATATGGTATGTTTCACCATGCGTGTACACTCTAACCTCGTTGGTTCGGTGCCGGGAAAGGCGCAAACCAATAATTCCGGCTCTGATAAGAGGGAACTCTATACCATCGCCCAAGCCCTACAAAAGCCCTACCATGATTTGCTGTTTATCCCTCATCGTATGATTATCCGCTACAATAAGTGGGAGGGTGTGACAGTGGATTGTCCCTTTGTTATGCTCACTACCTTAGATGAACATAAAGACGCTAAACAAGTAACCACCAATAACCAAGACGATGCTGATAAAGAATGATACTGAGATTAGGCAGTTTGTGCCTAATGCGTTTGCAACGTGTGAGGGTGAGAAATCACTCTTTGACAAGCTGCAACCATATTTGAATATTGCCGAACGATGGCTGTCTGACAATGTAGTCGGTAAAGAATTACTGACTACGTTGGCAAGTACTGCAGAAGATGACGAAAGAAAAGTTGTTTGCTGCCAAATAGTGGCTGCTGATGCCTTTCAGCGCGCCATACCTTCCTTAGACCTTGTGCTCACTCCCAATGGCTTTGGCATAGTCAGTAACGGCAACGTAGCCCCGGCAAGTTCGGAACGCGTCAAGACTCTTTCCGAGTCCTTGACTGCTTCCCGTGACGAACTCATACACACGTTGCTGTTACTGCTTTCCAAAGACGCTGATTGGAGAACGTCAGCACAAGGCATGTACTTTGGTGCCACCTTGTTCCCGAATTTGGAACTGGTAAGGTTGGCTGGGCGTACATCGGATGTGTGGCGCAACTATCAAACGCTTCGTCAGCAGATCATTTCTATAGAAGATGAACTGGCTGAGAGGTATATATCACAGGCGATATATACACGCTTACGTCAGCATGTTCTTGAAGATGGCGTAAAGCCGGAAGAACTGCCACTGGTTCGGTTGCTAAAGCAGACGGAGTTGGAACTTGTGGCAGGCAAACAACTCAATGTGCCTCGGCTCATTTCTTTGGTTCAGCGCATCAGAGAGGATGAGCAGAATTTCCCGGAATGGAAAACGTCACCTACTGCAGAACTTTTCAGCCGGCAGTCGTTCCAAAATGAAAAGCATAGTGGTGGTTATTGGTGGTAGCGTATGGATACAATCAACTTAATAGTGCCCACTTGTTGGCAGGAACTCACACCGAAACAACTTCGGTATGTGTATTTTCTTCTTTCGGAAGGTTATGACCCCGTAACCGTTAAGACCTATTGCCTTTGCCGGTGGTCGGGGTTGGAGATTATTGAGCCGTATGGTGATGGCTATACCGTCCGTTTTGCGTACAATCTGCATCACATTACAGCGTCACAGGTGGCTGCTCTAATTCGGCACCTCGATTGGTTGGAGCAACTGCCTACGGTACCGATACGGCTCACAGAAATAGGTGGGCATAAAGCCGCACCGTATGACTTGGCAGGGGTGGAATTTCAAAATTATTTGTATTGCGATAACCTCTATCAAGGTTACCTCCATACGCAGAATACCGACCTACTGCAAGAGATGGCCAGTATTCTTTATGATGCGGAAGGGCTGGTGTGCTCTCCGGAAGAAAGGATATCTATTTTCTATTGGTTTGCTTCCGTAAAGGCGTACTTTGCGCGCAAGTTTACGCATTTCTTTACGTCAGGACGCACTTCTGAGGTGGGTGATATTCAAGCCCAACTCACCGAGCAGACCAATTCGCAGATCCGGGCACTGACCAAAGGCGATATCACCAAAGAGAAAGAAGTGCTTACTATGGATGTGTGGCGGGCATTGACGGAGTTGGATGCCCAAGCCGCTGATTATGAAGATATGCAACGCCAAATGAAGAATGTATGAATACCGCTACTAATTGGGATGCCAGTGCTTTTTTTAAGGGGCTGGTGGAGCACAATAAATTGGCTCTTGAAAAAGGTTTTATTTTTGTTCGGGTGTCCGGCGCAAGCGACTTTCAGGAACTGCTTAGCCGACAGTCGGGGGTGGCTTTCGTTTGTGTCGATGACATCTCTGAGGGCTACATTGAGATGAATAACTCACCGCGTACGCGCCGTGTTAAATCGGTCTATGTAGCCATGAAGCACCCCGTTGATGACTTGGTTCGTCGGCAGGCATGTATGGACGTTATGAGAGAGTTGTTCCGGCAGTTTATGAGTAAACTGACATTGGAAGCAACACGCCTTCAGGAAGGCTTCTTGTATATTGATCCACGCATTCGTTTCACGGAAGTTCCTGAGTACTTTGCTTCAGGGTTCGCCTGTGCAAAGTTCCAAGTCGCAGTTGACCAGTTCACCGACCTTCGTTTTAATCAGGAGGAATGGGTATGATATACACGGAAGAACAACTCAATCAAATTGAGTATTACGCATCTATTTATCTCCGTATTACCGATATGGCGTTAATACTGGAGCTCAAAGCAGAGGAACTTAGGCAGGACATCCACACCGAAGGTTCACCTGCTTATGTGGCTTACCATAAAGGGAAGGCCACATCTAAGGTTCAACTACACGCACAAGAAATGACCCTCGCTAAAGTCGGTTCTCCGTTGGCATTGGAGAATGCACGCAAGAACCTGATGGATATGGAGGATGATGAATAACTATGCCAAGACCCGCGATTTTACAAGTATGCCAGCAGGACCTCTTTACCAATGAGGCACAACTGCAACAACGCTATAGCCCTGACCAAATAGAGCGATTGATTCGGCTTAGGGATATGTACACATGGTTCATATCGAATCCCGATTCCAAAGACCGCCAATTTATCGAAACGGTTATCTCACGGCATAAAGTGTCTAAGCCTATGGCTTATTCAGACCTTGCCGTCATTAAGGCATTGCTGCCGGTTTTGAGTTCCGCTTCGCGTGACTTCCATCGTTTCCGCTATAATGAAATGATATTGGAAACGTACCAAATGGCAAAGGCAAGGAAGGATACCAAAACCATGGAGAAAGCCGCTTCGTCTTACGCCAAATACAATCGTGTGGATGTGGAGGATGAGCAGGCGGTGCCTTATGATGACATCGTTATCCAACCCTTTACGGCTACGTCTGATCCGCGCGTGTTGGGTATTCCTGTTATCCCCAATATCAAAGTCAAGATTCAACAGATGATTACCAAATACCGCCGTGAGTGCATGGATATTGAGGATGTGGACTATGAGGAGGCGGATTTGGAAGAAAAGGAATTGTTCCCCATCGAGGAGGACGAAATCAAGGAGGAGAGCCATGGCTGATGTATATTTCAATGACCCCCAACGGATGACCCAGTTGGTGGGTGCGCATACGTCGGTGATTGTAGCCGGACGACGCACAGGTAAGACCGATAGTATCGCGTCCCCCTTTGTGTTACGCAATATGCAACGAATGCCAGGCAGTACAGGTGGCATTGTGGTGCCTACCTTCAAGCACGGACTGACCAACACCATTCCCGGACTGCTTGCTGCTTGGCGTCGGTGGGGCTACAAAGACGGCATTCACTTTGTTGTCGGTAAGAAACCGCCTAAGGGGTTCAAGCCGGCTATTACGGAACCGGTCGAATATGAACACGTCATATCCTTTTACAACGGCTCTCGTGCGATTATAATCTCCCAAGACCGTCCCGGTTCCAGTAACTCACTGACGCTGTCGTGGCTGCTCATAGACGAAGCAAAGTTCATTGACTATGAGAAGCTGAAGGACGAAACACTGCCTGCCAATGGTGGCATTAAGTCGTACTTTGGTAGGCACTCCTTTAATCACTCGGTGATGATACTGAGTGATATGCCACAGACAAAGGCAGGTTCGTGGTTCTTGCACTATAAGGACAAGATGGATGAGGAACTCATTGAGACCATCAAAGGCACTATCTATGAGATTTGGAGGTTGAAAGAGAGGGTGCGTGATTTGCGCAAACACAATAAGCCCGTACCACCGCACCTTAAAAAGGAAATTCGCCACTTAGATAAGCAGCTCAATCAGATGCGCTCGGTTGCCGTGTACTATAAAGAGTACAGTTCCATTGAGAACCTACAACTGCTTGGTGAGAACTACATCAAGCAGATGAAGCGTGACCTCACGCCTAAGACCTTTCAAACCTCCATCCTTTGTATGCGCTTGGGCATCGCTAAAGACGGATTCTATTCGTCCATGAAGGAGATGCACAAATACAATGCGTCTGATTTTGAGTATTTGGATAGTCTTGGTTGGGACTATAATCCGGCTGCGCTCGATAGCAGAGCGGATAAAGATGTTAATCCGGACGCGCCTATCTGCATTGGTATGGACTATAATGCCAATATCAACTGGATAGTCGCTGGGCAGCCGGTGGGTAAACGGCTTAATGTGATTAAGTCCTTTTACACCAAGTTTGAACGCAAGTTGCCTGCGCTGGTGGATGACTTTTGCACCTACTACGCCAACCACCGCAATAAGACAGTGGTATTCTATTACGATACGACCGCGCTGGGTAGCAACTACGCTGTTAATACGCAAGATTTCCAATGGGTGGTGTGCCATGAGTTTGAGAGGCATGGGTGGACGGTGGTTCCTGTGTACCTTGGCAATCCGATGAGGCACGATGAAAAGTATCTGCTCATCAACCAAGGTTTTTCCGGAAAGCAACGCTTGATGCCGTTCTTTAATAGGCAGAACAATGATGACCTTATCTTGGCTATACAGACAGCAGGGGTGACACGTGGGCGCAATGGTTTCCATAAGGACAAGGGAGGCGAAAAACTCGCCGAGACTGAGGAGGACTTATTACAACATCGTACGGACGGAACGGACGCTTTTGATACACTCTATATTGGGTGCGAGAAGTTCCCACAGAGTACCTATAGTTTGATGAATTTCTCAGGTGTTCAATAGGTGTTTTTCTTACTATGGGCGTTACCAAAATGGTCGGGCTTTGCATGGGTTCCGCACATAAATGTACACTTTTAGTCCATTACAATCCCTAACGCATTATTTATAGTAAAATTGCCACTTTTAGTTGCAAAACACAAAAAAAGTGAATTTTTTTTACATTTTTTTGGAGATACTGTCAATTTGTGGCAGTATCTTTTTGTAATTTTGCAGCGGAATTTGAAATCCTTGGTTCGCCAAGGAGTTAAGTTAACTTAATTACTAACCCCTTAATCTCACAAGCTATGAGGAAAGGAAAAAAAAAAGAGTTGGTTTGTGCGCAGTTCGAAATGCGCACCTGCCAACAAGGTCATGCGAGAGATTCTCCACAGGGAGAAGTTCGATCGCTGGTTACGGTTACACGAACGAGACGCAACGAACCTCGCAAGTGTGTGCAAGTATTACGAAAACATCGTTTTTGAGCACTTAAAACCACCGGGAATATGAGTTTTTTGTGCAGAATGAGGGCAAAAATACTACAAATAGTATTTTATTTTTGCATATACGGATTTTTTTTCGTAATTTTGCACGAAATTTTGAGAATATGATGCAGACAACGCGTATCTACACTATCGGAACCGGACACTCTATGCAGCGTAGGAACTATGTGCTGACTGCTCACACCAAAAATAGGTGTGGGCCGTTACCGTTCCTACAAATGAGGCTGAGTGTCCAAACAGTGGCCTCCGATGGTGTGCGATAATAGCCCACGCCTTTTTAAGAACGACTAAATCCCCTTGTAATGAATTACATAGAACTCTCAAAACTGATTTCTTCTGATGAATCGCGTGTTCTTGAATTGAAGAAAACCACCGGCGAACTGAAGGACGCTATGCATACGGCATGTGCTTTTCTCAATACCGATGGTGGTTGGCTTATCTTTGGTGTTGCGCCTGCTTCGCTCAAAGTGGTTGGGCAGCAAGTTACCGATAATACGCAGCGTGAGATAGCACAAGCCCTGTCGGGATTAGAACCGGCAATAGATGTGCAAGTGGAGTATATAGATGTTCCCGATGCTAAAGCAGGGGAGAAGGTGATTGCAATGCACTTTGATGGTTGGGTATGGGGTTCTAATCCTTACACTTACCATGGTTGTCCGTATTATCGTGTGGAGAGCACCACCAAACAGATGCCACGTGAGATGTACGATGAAAGACTGCGTGCATCCAAGCCGGATTATTTCGCTTGGGAAAGACAAATTGCGGATGAAGTGACAATAGATGACTTGGACGAAAATCGCATACGCGGAGCTGTTCGTCTTGGCATAGAACAAGGGCGTTTAAGCCCTACCGCAAATGGAGAGCCGGTGCAAACTCTTTTGGAAAGGTTCAACTTATATAAGGGCGGTAAATTAACGAATGCCGCTGTAATGCTTTTTGGCAAAGATACCTCGGAATATCCCCAACTATTGCTACGAATGGCGCGTTTCGTTGGTACTGACAAAATGGAGTTTTTGGATAATCAACGCGCAAAAGGAAACTTTTTTGACTTGTTGGATGCAGGTATGATGTTTGCCTACAAACATTTGAACATCAGTGGCAAGATTACCGGACTTCAGCGTGAGGACAAACTGGAGATACCTCTCCGCGCTATGCGTGAAGCATTGGTTAATGCACTTTGCCACCGTTCGTATGACTTGCCAAGCCAAAGTCTTGGTATTGCCATCTATGACGACAGAGTGGAGATTGAGAACCCGGGGCGTTTGCCTGAAGGATTGACTGCCGAGAACATCAAGAACTCACACAAATCACAACCGCACAACCAACTCATTGCTGAAGTGCTTTACAAAACATCGTGGTTGGAAAACTGGGGAACGGGTATCCACCGCATATATGATGCGTGCAAGGAGCAAAATGTGCCGGAGCCCTATTTTAACACCGAACAAGGATATGTAACCATCGTTTTTCCGAGACCGAAAAGTAATGGTTTTGGCGAGAATCGTGGCGAGAATCTGGCGAGAATAGACGAGAATAAAAATACATACCAACTTACCGAAATACAACGACTTATAATTGGTGCAATAAGTATGGACGGTCATGTTACTGCTAAATCTTTGGCGAGAATGCTTAATGTTTCGCAGCGCAAGATGGAAAGAGAAATATCATCGCTTAGAAGAAATGGAATAATTGATAAGACAGGTAAAACACAAGATGGTGTTTGGGTGGTGTTATAATTACCGATAAATTGTCGATAAATGACAAAATTGTCGATAAATTGTCGATAAGTAGCGGAGCAATAGACAAGATGGTGGCGATTATGTTATTTTTAGAGGAGCACCCTCATTCTACGACGGGAATGTTAATGGAAATAACACAACAAAGTGCCTCAAGAACTAAAAACTATGTGCAAGCCCTTGTTGAAATAGACCTACTTGTCGCTGAAGGAGGGAATAAAAATCGTACTTATGTAGTTAAAAAATGAACATGAGACGATTGTCTTGGTTTTCCCAATGCCGTCCGCAGAAGAAAGAAATTGCGGGAGTGATTGCGAGAGTGATTGCGAAACTCAACTTACTGAACGTCAGTCAATTATACTTAAATTATTACAGGAAGATGGTGGTAGAGTTGCGAGAGTGATTGCGACATTGACCAATTTGTCAAAACGCACGGTTGATGAAGAAATATCTTTTCTGCGTAAGAATGGGTTTATTAAGAAAGCCACTAAAGACAATCGCAGTCCGTGGGTGGTACTAAAAAAGAGATAGAATCGTATTTGCTCGCAATTATGCCTCATGTAATAACTCGTGTGGGTAGTGGGTATAGTGGTCATTGGGAAATAATCGATAATAATTAACTAAAAATATTAACATTTATGAGAAAAAAGTCGTACCTTTGCAGCGCGAAATAATTTTACTCGCCTAAAACTATGTCACAGAAAATATCAATACGATTTTACAATGACCGCGAGGTGCGAGCCGTTTGGAGTGAAGAACAAGGGGAATGGTTTTTCGCTATAGTGGATATTATTACTGCTATCACGGGAAGTGAATCTCCTCGCAAATATTGGAGTGTCCTCAAGACCCGTCTAAAACGGCAAGGAAATGAGTTGGCTACAAATTGTAGTCAACTGAAATTGATGGCTGCTGATGGCAAACGTTATAACACCGATTGTATTGCTATGAGTAAGGTATCTGATCTTGCAAAAGTGATTCCCAGTAAGACGGCGATGGATTTTCTTGATTGGCTTATGTATGCTGACAATACGATTGATGGACAGAGTCGGCAAAAGGCTTATACTCTCTTTGATGGTAATCTGCTGGATAGCATACCGGTGGGTACCGTGGCGGGATTGCAGCAGATACACGCTTACTTATTCAGCGGAATATTTGCATTTGCGGGAAAGATACGCCAAAAGACTATCTCAAAAGGCGGATTTACATTCTGCGTGGCGCAATATCTTCCGCAGCAATTGCAATTAGTGGAGCGTATGCCTGAAACGACCTTTGATGAGATTGTAGATAAATATGTAGAAATGAATATTGCCCACCCCTTTATGGAAGGCAATGGTCGCAGCACTCGCATTTGGTTGGATTTGATTTTCAAACGCTCGCTCAAAAAGTGTGTTGATTGGAGTAAGATAAACAAAAATGATTATCTCCAAGCGATGACATTGAGTGTGGCTGATTCTTCTCGTATTAAGGCACTCCTTGCCGGTGCTCTCACCGATGACATCACCAGCCGCGAGATGTTTATGAAAGGAATTGACTATTCATACTATTACGAGCAAGAAAACTAAGCATTACCAGCCTACAACGAACTGAACTAGTAAATATCTTGTATAAAATAACAATCCAAACCGCTTCGAGCAATCCTCGGGGCGGTTTTTTATGCCACAAAGGGACAATCTAACAAATTCTTTGTTAAAAATCATTTTTTATTTGCGAATATGAAAAAAAAGAAGTACCTTTGCAGCGAATTTTGTAAATACAC
>JAGHRV010000074.1 GCA_018066175.1 Candidatus Colicola equi
GGCTTGTAGAGCTTAAAGCAGACGCTGGTATGGCTCTTTCAACTTATGTTGCGGATAATGACCGTATTTTCGGCGATGTTTTCATACTTGGGAAAAACGACAGCATCGACAAGTACCACGAATGCACAATCGCTGAAAGAAAAGCATACGAAGATGAACACAACAACACGGAGGAATAACTATGAAATACATTTCGCTTAAATATAACGGCCAGGAGGTGCGCCGCCTTTATTATACAGTTACCGATGACTGCGTTACAATCGTAAACGGCTGGAACGTGCCAAAACGCATTTATGACCTTGTGTTGGATGAGATTAAGATGCTTAACCCAGATTGCAAGGTGTGGGAAAGGAAAAGGGCATCGCTGAAACTTGAATGGGCATGTCACTCGTTTCTGTATCAGATGCAGATCGCGCGTGAACGCACAAAGGATGTAGACCTTGACTATCCGAACAAAAAGGCATGGCTCTACTGCATCTGCGGAGTGCTTTGTTGGATATTCGCATAGTGCAAAATAAGCATTTCAAAAACTGCTTATTTTATCAATTCTGTTAAAATAAACGGAAAAGAGGCAAAACACAACCTTATTATATCATTTTCCCGACGCCAGGAAAATGATAACAGAAAGAAGATATGGGAAAACTAATTAAAGAACTTGCAGGACTTGCGTTCGCGCGGCACTCCGTCAGGATCGCGTGGATTATATCCGTTGTTCTGCTTGCAGTCGGCTATCTGACACCGCCGCTGGGCGATATGCCGGAGTGGGTAATACCGGCTATCGGCTGGGCGTTTGCGTTCGCTTCATTGGCTGCCGCCGTTGGCGGTTTGGAAAGCGGACTTGCGGTGCGTTTGAGCAAAGGCGATGCAGAATTGCAAATTGGCAAAGATGTAAACTAATTCGATATCGATATGAGAGTACGCTACAAAGAGAGAAAGCCTGACGGTTCGGTTATCAATATGGCCGAGCATTTCCATTCGTTTTTCTTCGCGAAGCTGCGCGTATGGCAGCTATCGCGGCATAGTCGTTTCTTTGATTGGTACATAGAACTATGACACGCGATGAAATAATACACGATCTGCAAGCGTTCTTCAACGTCCGCGAGCTGGTCTGCCCTCATGTATACGCGAAATGGGGCGAGCAGTCCTGGCAGTTCCTCGATACGGCGTATCTGCATACTATTTTGGTGCTGCGCCGCGATATTCTGCGCGTTCCTCTTGTCTGCAACACAAAGACGCTGACGCAGCGCGGCTTTCGTTGCAACATGTGCGAGCTTGTGAAAGAGAAGCGCAGCGTATATGTATCGGCGCACATGCTCGGCAAAGGTGGCGATTTTACCAGCTCTGAAATGAGCGCGGAAAGGATGCGTAACGAGATAAAGAAACAAAGCGGCAAACTGCCGTACCCGGTACGCATCGAGGGCGGCGTAAGCTGGTTACATATCGACGTAATTCCGCAGTACGGAGTACACAGTAAGGTATACGAATTTAAAGCATAAATACACACATGGAAACTTTAAAGAAAATCGGCGTATTTTTCGCCCTGTTCGCCTGCGTAATCGGCGCCGGATGTTCCCTCGGCTGGCTCGGCTATCTTAAAGAGTGGTTTGCGTTCTGCTGCGAGCTGGTGGTTATCGGCTTTGCCGTGCCTACGTTTGTCAAACTGCTGAAAAAGTATATACTCGCGTGAAAGGCTGGCAGTATATCATTTTAGGGATTGCAATCGCTGCGGCGGTTGCTCTTTCCTTTTGTGCCGGGCGTTATGTGTTCCCGGTGTATCGGGGCGTATCGATACAACGCGATACGATACGCACTACTGACACGATCACGATTGAAAAGCCGGTTGCGGTAGTCAAAGAAATTTTGACTACCGAATACGTTGCCGTTACTGATACGCTACGGCTGCGCGACACCCTGTTCGTGGCTCTACCCATTGAGCGAAAAGTCTACGAAGATAGCACATATCGGGCTATCGTATCAGGCTATCACGCCAGCCTGGACGAGATACAAGTCTACCAACGCACGCAAACGATTTACGAGCGCGTAGAGCGCACGAAAAAGCAACGGTGGACACTCGGAGTGTCCGCTGGTGTCGGTGGCTTCTACGGCTTCACTACGCGCCGTTTTGACGTTGGTACGGGCGTAATGGTCGGCGTAAGTTATAATTTTTAGAACTTCTTTTCCATTTTCTATACTTGGCGCAGGGTAATTCTTGCGCCTTTTCTTTTAATAAATTAAAAAATGTTTTAAATAAATTTGTATATTAGAATATTGTTTGTATCTTTGCGTTGCACTAACAAACAAAACACACAAACAAAGTTTAACATTTAAAACCTTTTTACAATGGCAAACAGAATTTACAGCCTTTCAGAAGTAAAAGCTCTTGCAAAGAAATTTCTTGACATTGCAGACGAAAACAACGAACAAGTTTCTGCGTACCTCAATGGATCAGAGAAAAAAGAGGCGGCAAAAGCCTACGACCTCGTTCGAGAGTATGAAAGAAAATTCATAAATGCGTTCAACGCTTATTATGATGAGCGTTTCGTATGCTGCCTTAACTACGAGCTTGCAGAATCAATGCTTTAAATTAACCAGGAGGGCGCAAGCCCTCCATAAAATCTTTTCACAATGGTACGAAACACAGAAACAATTATTGCAGACCTCGCGCAGATCGTGCGCTACTACAACGATGTATGCGCCAACGGCCACGAGGCAATTACCAGCGTCGTAGAAAACGACGACAAACGCCATTCCTTTGAAATGCGTTCAGATGACAATACGTTCAGCGCTGTAATAACCGAAAAGGTGGCACAGTATTGTAGTATCTACTCTATCAGTTATTATTTCACGGTAAAAGACGGCGACCTTGTTCTCCGCGTTTATTGGAGGGACTAACATGGGAAACAAGACCTATAAAGAGCTTGTATTCAAAACACGTAGCGAAGCCAGCGAAGCGATAAACTGGCTTTGCTACACGATCGAGCAAGCAGGAGTAAAGAGAACGCCGCAGCCTGATGCGCTGCGCGGCATGTATGTTCAGAGTATTGACGAGCCGCTACCGTATCTGTTCGGCGACTTTGACGGACGCGGCACATGGGTACGCGCATATTATGAAAGGGAGGAATAACAATGAATAACAAGTATTTAAGCGCACCGTGGCATTCAACACGGGACGAACTGCCGGAAGCAGGACATAATATGTGCGTTTGTGTTTGCCCTTACTTGGGAAACGGCGAGTATGAAATGATCTTCCACAGGGCAAGAAAAGATAGTGGTTATAAGGATTTTTTCACATGCTGCGGCAGATCGTATGATTACGACCTGATTAAGTATTGGAGATATTTAACTGACAAGGAGGAATAGCAATGAAAACGATAGCAGAAATAAATGAAATAGCACCTTATCATCCTTGCGAATGGCAACAAGGATATGGCATATGGCAAAGTGGCTATATGGAAGGACAGAAGAATGGTGCAGCCGAGCAGAAAGCCATTGATGAGGATGCAATGGAAGCAATAGTGGAAGAGAGCGCTATAAGGGTTACTGAAATGCAGAAAGCCATTGACATTGAAAAGGCTTGCGAAATGTATGAAAAGGAATTAAGGCAGATGAAAAGAATACTCAATGAAGTCAAAGATGGTGCAGGAGAACTCATATCCGTAGGTGGCTCATTGATTCAGTTTCGTAAGGCCATGGAGGAATAGGTATGGGAAATTACACGAAAACACAAATTGTGGACAGTAATGCTCTGCTCTATGCGGACATAGACCGCCTCATTGATGAGTTACTTGCCGCAAGATTACATAATGATAAAGATGGTGAGGCATTGGCGATGTCAAGAGCAGAGGGTTTACTTGTCGCTACACAGCAGCAGTTGAGCTGCGTTAATGATTGGCTTAATTCAATGGAGGAATAATTATGGACTTTCAGAAAACAAAGATTGAAATCTTCTGGAGTGGAGATAACATTGGATTCACTCTGAAGGAGGGTGACGATAATATTGATTGGAATACCCTTACACGCAATGAGCAACTTACAATTATCAATGGTTTCTCACAAGGATATGGGTTATTTAGCAGATTCTTGAAGGAGGAATAATCATGACTGAAATTGTAAGCCATAATATTAGACCGATAGGGCATACATTCCACCGTAGAGGGTATAAATACCACATCATAGGGCATTGCTACGATGAGAATAGGAACGATAAGATGTTCATCTACACGACCAAGTATTACGGCAAACACAAACAATGGTGGCATTATGAGGCAATAACTGCCGAGGAGTATGACCTTGATATTGAATTAGGACTTATTAAGGAGAAATAACTATGCAGACGCTTGAACAATACGAGCCGTTCGTAATTAACGAGTGCGGCGTAGTTCTCAACCCTATTCTCGTAGGCGTGCAATACAGCAAATACGGCTTCATTTCTCACGCTATTGCCGTCGGAGAAATAGACGGTTTATGGTATGCCGGTTATACTTACGAGGATGATAACAACCAGGGCGGCGGAGCTTCGCCGGTATGCGCTTCCAAATACAAAAGGATATACGAAACGCCGACCGATGCCTTGCTTGCGCAGATAGCAAGTATCGAACGCTGGAACTTGAACGGCAGAACAAAACTTGCAAAAACGCTGGAAATGGCAAAAGAAGAAATTGATAACTACCTGCACCCGATGCAGCTAACACTATTTTAATTATGAAACGGATACAATGCAGAGCAATAGCCCTGACACGAAGATTTTACTTACTGCCCACAATCGTAAGAACAGCAATACCGGGACTGATACCTGGCGACGTTCAATATTCGATTGCATGGCTGAACGGATCAATAGAATTTCAATTAGTGGAGGACGAACAATGAAACGAGGACGCAAGCCGCTGCCGAAAGAGCAGCGCAAAGTATGCAAGAGCGTTTACCTTTCGCCGAAGACGGCGGCCAAAGTTCGCCAGCTGACAGAGGAAAAGAATTTCAACCTTTCTGCCTGGATTGAACAAAATTTGTAAACGGCTAAAAATTGATTACCTTTGCAATGCAAAAGCAACGCTTTGTTGTTATTGTGAAAAGGTTATTTGGGAGGTGGTGGTAGTGCGCTACCTCCCTATTTTATGCAGATTTTGTCTTATTTTTGTCTGAAAAGCAATTTTTGAAAATCTGCAAACGCTGTAAGAAATTGAAAAACAATAGTATATAAAGATAGCGCCGCAAGGTGTCACTATCTTTGTGACAACAATCTGCCAAATCGCAAGTATAGGCATGTTCAGGGGCTGTGTGCTACGGTACGCAGCCTTTTTCCTTTTTGGAAATAACCACAAAAAGGCACAAGTATGACAATAGATATTGAAAATTTTGTCTTATTTTTGTCTGACAAACACATAAGCCTATGATAACCTTTAAGCCCACAATCGTAACCAGCAACAAACGGAAAGACGGCACGTTCGCCGTCGTAATGCGCGTAACATATAAAGGTAAGAGCCGCCGCCTTGCAACGTCAATGGTGGCACGCCCGGAACAACTGACACGATCCGGCAAGATAAAGGACGGAACGCTGCAAGCACAGGCAGAACGGCTGCGTATTCAGATGCAGGATGCGGCCGCGCAGCTCTCGCCGTTTGATTTGGAGGAACGCGATGTCGATTGGGTAGTAGCGCAGATAAAGGCACGCCTGAATACAAGTGCTTTCCGTCTTGATTTCTTTGCGTTCGCCGAGGAATGGCTGCAACACGTCAAGCCGCAGACGCGCGTATCATACTACACGGCATTGCATGCTTTCGCTCGTTTCATCGGTAGAAACGAGATTGACGTTAACGAGATAAAGCGGCGCATGGTGCTGGATTTCTCCGAGTACCTGGACAGCGAGCCGATATACCGATATGATACGAAGCTGGGCGCAATGGTCGCCAGCAAAAAGGCGAAGCGTTCCGGCGTTGCTTCGTTCACATATCCGCAAAGGCTCGGCACGATCTACAAAGCTGCGCGTATCAAATACAACGATGACGAGGCAGAACGTCTTGTAATACCCGGCACGCCGTTCGATAACCTGGGACTGCGCAGAGCGCCAGCGGAGGGGCAGAAGCCGCAAAGCATCGCAACCATTCAGAAGATGATAGATGCCGATTTCAGCGGCAGCCGATACCATAAAGCACGCCGCCGGGCGTTCGATGCTCTGCTGCTATCATTTGGGCTTATGGGCGCAAATATGGCTGACTTATATGTGGCGCTCAATCCGAGCGCAGATACATGGAGCTACCAGCGAGCAAAGACGAAAGACCGTAGGCCGGACAAGGCGGCAATGAACGTGGTAATACCTCCACAGATGCGGCCGTATATCGAACGTTTGAAAGGGCGTGGCAGTAAGTATTGGCTTAACGAATTACGCACGTCCTACGCGAATGCTGACGCGGCTTCGCATGCTATTGATAAGATACTGCGCGATTGGTGTGTGGCGGAGGGTATCGAGCCGTTCACGTTCTACGCGCTGCGCCACAGCTGGGCAGATCTTGCACGAAACGAGTGCAACGTGCCGAAATGGTTGGTAGACGAGTGCCTGGCGCATGTGGGAGATTTTGACCTGACGGACATATACGCGCGGCGAAATTGGAAAGAAATGGCCGAAGCGAATGCAAAGGTACTCGCGCTGTTCGAGTGGGAAAAATGACACGCGGACAAATTTGTCCTTTGTCCATTTCTTTCTTGGATAAGAAATCGTTAACTTTGTGCTGGGCTTAAATGTACGGGTGAAAGGGCAGTCGGGAGTGGCTGCCCTTTCTTATTTTTATGACGGAATATCAGTGCGTGCGTCACGCATTGCAAAGATTAGATCTATCAGGCGCATTTGCAACTCCAAATCCCTCTGTAAATCCGTTTGTGTCAAAATTTCATTTTCTCCCATATTCCTGTATTCCCTTTATTGCTTTCTTGATTGCTGTGGCAGATATGATAGGGTTTGCTTTTGACTTGCTGAAAGTAACCATTGCCGTTCCGTCCTCCATGTTTATGATCATGCAGTCACGGCCGGAGTTTTTCATGGCAATATAGTCGCCTTTTTGCTCTATCAGGGTAACGATGCTTTGTAACAGTTCTACCGCAGCGCCCGGCGTGCCGCCGAGGAACAGGCTGTCGAACTCGTCGTTGCTGTCGTACATGCCTAAAATAAATTTATCGTGCCATTTCTCTACTTTTGCATCCTCGTTTATCTTGCAAACGAGTACCGGGCTTTCCTGCGCATGAGCTGCCACGGCCAGCAGAACGGCGCAGATGATAGTTATTGCTTTCTTCATACTATTGAATATTAGTTCTTACAAGGCCAAGCACTCTGAACATGCAGTACACCTGCGATTTTGGAATATCGAACGCTTCGTACTTGCTCTGCGAGCTGCGCATTTCGTAGTGATCGCCGCGGTTGTATACCTGGCGTATGGTAATGCCGAGATACTGGCTATTTACCACGTATATCTCGCCGTTGACAATCGGCGCCTCGTCAGGAACTGCTTTCAGTGCCAGCACGTCGCCCGGCTTCATGTGTGGGTGCATTTCATCTGTCGCCACAAACAAATGGCAATCAGCTTTTGCAAACTGCGATATATTGCGGCTGCGCGGCAGTTCCGGGCGTTCCAGGTATTCCAGCAGATTAACGCCCGTTTCCTGGTACACCTTATACGGAACGGTTGGTATCATTACAGCGTGACTTTCTCCTGCGCTATCGTGTAGCATCGCTGGCTTTTGCTCCGTTAGTGGTTTATTATAGCCGTCTACGAGGTCGCTTGTCTTTACATTGCCGTGATCTATGTCGTAGCGCATCTTGGCGGATTCAGCTCTGCGCAATAGCCCATCAGTAAGGAAACGCTCATTTCCGTTCATTGCGCTGCTCATAGTGGCTTCGCACACGCCTATGTATTTAGCAAAATCTTTTTGGGTTTTAACTTCTCCTACTACGCGTAGATAATTAAAGATATTATTCAATGATTGTAACTTACTCATAATCTTTTGGTGCTATAAAAAGAAAAAATGTATTTTTGCCTAAAAACTTTGTATGTAAAAAGAAAATTAGTATCTTTGCACTAACAAACAAACAATAATAATAAAAATGATTGAAAAAACAAATAGCCTGCTTAACACAGTACGATGCCTGACACGTGGCGCGTGCGTAAGTGTTTCGCTGAACGAGTACGGCTGGGACACTTGCCGTTACTACGCCAGCAAGGTGGGTATGGAGAACGGCGGCACATTTCGTACAAAGGTAGATCGTGCCGCAAGGACTTGCACAATTACGCGCTATGAATAGGAACGTACAAGGTTTGATAAATGCCGCAGAAATGCGCGGAGCTGCTGAAATGGCTGTATTGCTCGGCCTTTCATCGGGCGAGATTACAATGCGCCAAGCACGCGACACATACAAGAAATGGTTTATCGAAGCCTACGCTGCTGGACGCATTAAGCCGGTACGCATAGAGGGCGGCGCACGTCAAATCAAATACTTTTCCGTTGTTCAGATACTTGCCCTGAAAGAACAGGACTACGCAAACGCAGAATTAAAATAACCTTTTAACAATATTAACAATGAAACGTTTTATTTCAAACATCTTTCTTTTCGTTTTCGGCTTTATCGGTTTCATCGGTATGACCGG
>JAGHRV010000087.1 GCA_018066175.1 Candidatus Colicola equi
TGAGTTTCCATTTTTGTTTGCGTTTCAGTATCAATCCTCAACGCTTGCGGAAGAGGGGGGATTCGAACCCCCGGTACAGTTACCCGTACGACAGTTTAGCAAACTGTTGGTTTCAGCCACTCACCCACCCTTCCTTTCGTCGTCGCAACAAGTTCGCGAGGGTTGATTGCCACTTCGTTTAATCAACAGGCGACTTGTGCTCCTCCTCTCCATTCTCTTCGAAATGTGCACTGTACATTTCTCCACGGTGTTACCACCTCTTCGGTTTTTGAAGTGTTTTGATTTAACTGAAATTCGAAATCGGGTGCAAAGGTACTGCTTTTTTTTGGATTGTGCAAATTTTTATGCATATTTTTTTATTTTTTCTTGCAAATATAAAAAATTATTTGTACCTTTGCATGCAGCAAAGGAAAAATAACCCATAAATAACGATATGAAGAAACAATTTATCTTGGGTCTTTTAGCGACCATCATCAGCCTTCCGGTCTTTGCCGGAGGCAGTAGTAAGGTGGATTATAAAACACCTTCTGAGAAGTATGCCAAATGGTGCAGTGCATTCGAACTGAACCGAGTTTGGGAGTTTAACGACAAGGGCTCGGCTACCAACGGCAGCAATCCCAATGGGAACACATCGTTGAAAGAAACGCCGGATATGCTGTCCTTCGCTCTTATGACTTGGAATGACCGCCAGGATAGCAGTGACGACTATCGGTTAAACTGGGCTAAGATATATCTGACAAGCGACAAACCCGGCAATAGCACCATACATGTATGTACGATTCAGTTCTGCAGTCATAGTGGACTTTACGACTCCGGCAGTAGTTTCTCATGGATTTTTAATAATTTTAACGAAGGTAAAGTCAGTAGCATAGAATCGGCTAATGGTAAGACCGTTTGCGTGCAGCGTCGAGGCTTAAATTCGCATAGTTGGGATGCCAGTATCTTCTGCTACTTCGTAACCGAATACAACGAAGCCCTGCGGAAGTTCGTGAATGAAAACATGGGCCATATTAAACTGCGCATCCATTGTAGTTGGTATGGACGCGAGTGGAGGGAAAATGACGAAACGTCAGGACTGTTGCCCTCACATATTATGGTGCCCATAACTAAGCCTACACTCAATAATGTGTATTGGGATGTTGAGGGAGATAAGACCGTGACGCGCTATCACTTAGACCCCACCGATTCGTCCTACGAGACACGTTTGGAAGTGAAGGCAGGCGGTTCACACGAGATACAAGCCTATACCTCGACTACTGCCGGCGACTATGCAATGGCATGGAAGGACTATAGTTGGTTCAAACGGGAATTGCTGAATGGACATCTGCAGTTTATTGCGCAGAACCAAAAGAAGTATCCTATCAGCAAGAAGAACTGGGATGAACAGTATGGTACCCTCTCCACAACAACCTATATGAACTCCGATGTCACAGCCGTCACTATCCCTACTATGGTACAACCGACTAACTTCGGCGTAGAGGACAAAGGAACGGGTGTGCTGACTTTGAATTGGAGCACCCCCAATGGCAGTTATGAGATAGAGGATAACTGCGGTTTTGTAGTGGACCGCTCGTTAGATTCGACCTTTAAGGAAGGGGTTACTACCTACAACGTTACTTATGGCTCCAGTCCGTATAAACAGGAGGATGCGTTTAAGGAGCGTGGATTAGGCAAGAAGCCTTTCTATTACCGCCTCTATCGCGCTAAGACCAGCCCCAAGGATATGGCGTTAGTGGAAAAAGTGACGGTCAATACCGATTATCGCGGCATCCAGGACTTCAGTGTGTCTGCGCAAGGCAGTCAAGCCTTAGTTAAATGGACTTTGGACGATAACGGCATTTGGAACGATCAGACGATGTGTGTCCGATTGGAGAGCAACAAAACATCTCCGCAAACATTCCGGTTGGACAAGAACAGCACAACAGTGCCGCTGACTACCTGCGACCCGACTAATTTCCGATTAAGTGTGCAGGAAAACGGAGTGGAGGTTTCTTGCCGCACATTAAACGACTTTGTGTTACCGGACGAAACGCCCAGTGCTATCTCTAATCTGAGTATCAGCAAAGGCTTCTATAACGATCACGTCTCGATAGCATGGAAAGTGCCGCAGGATAGCAGCAATTTCCATACCTTTGAGGTGCTGCGTGAACCGCTGAATAACCAATCTGAACAAACACCGTTAGGTACAGTAGATTTCAAGTTGGGCGTGTATAACTACAGTTTCCAGGACCAAACAGCCGTGCCCGGCGTGTACTATATTTACACCGTTCGTGGTCAATCTGCCTGCGGCGACAAGATACGTAACGTGGCGGTAGCTAGTGGCATCGGTTTTGCTCAACCTTACGGTGTGGTAGCTGGTCAGGTGGCGTTTGAAGGCAACCAAGGCGTGCCCGATGTGCAAGTTCGTGCTGAAGGCGAATCGGTCTTCAAGAGCCGTTCTCTCTTCTTTACACCGCTCTTCAAGTCGGAATCCATAGAATCAACCGACTCAACAACTTGGAGCCGCACTATCTCAAATCCGTTTAAAGACCATAAGAGTGGTACCTTTGAGATATGGCTGCGTTCAAGTGGAAGCGGTTATCAGGAGATTTTCTATGGAAAAGACGAATCAAGCAATAAGGTAGTAGATATAGATGCAGTGTGTGATGTGCATAAGATTCGCATTATCGCCTTGTGCACAACGAATCAAAATATTATAAATTCTCGCGAATTCACTGTGTCTTCTTTAGCTAACAAATACACCCACTTTGCCTTTACGTATGATTGTCGCGCGAATGCAATAGATGTCAATATATATATTGACGGAATACTTCAAACTCAGACCTCTGCTCCTGTTGGGACCAACGAGGTGCTGAAACTGACAACTGCGACCGAACTGAATATAGGCGCAATGAGAAACTCCTGGTTATGGAAAGGACCAATAGATGAGATTCGTTTCTGGGACGGAGTACGCACGGATGCCGAGATAGCCGAGTGGGCTAATAAGCAGTTGACAGCCGATAAACAATCCGATCCGTCGCTGTTATACTACTACAAGAAACAACCAATTCGTTATACAACAAATACGGCTATGCCGGCTTATGCTCAAAGTGTTCGGTCGGATTATTTCCAACCTAAGCAGGGTTCAATTGAATTATGGATTAAGCCGGAGTTATCTGAGCGCCCGATGCCGATTATTTATCAAAACAACTCCATTCTATGGCAGATAACGGACGGCAATAAACTGCAATTCAGTATTTATCCGCTAAATAAATCCAACTCGTCTCCTTACACGATTGAGAAGAACATCAACGATTCTAATTCATATTGGCAACCCAATACTTTCAACCACATTGCCGTCTCTTTCCGTCCGTTACTCTCTACTCAATTAGAGGCGACGCTCTTTATCAACGGTCACCCGGTTAAGACACAGCAGTTTACGGTGAGTGCAGAGGATGTGTTTGCTCAATCCACCGAACCGCTTCTCTTAGGTAGCAATACCAGCCGTGTCACAACAGACGGTTCAGCCATGTCCTACAACGGCTTTATGGATGAGATTCGCTTCTGGAACATCTACCGCGACAGCACCGCTATTGCTCGCACGATGAATGGTTACTTGAATGGTTCGGAGAGCGGACTGACCGGTTATTACCGCTGCGACGACGATATCGCAGGTGAGTTATATGACCTGAGTAAGGCATCTTCCGCCTTTAACGAACGACACATGACAACCTCGCTCATTAGAACGGACGAGAATAATGTGCCTAATCCTGATCAACTGGCATTATGCACCTATACGGATAGTTTAGGTAATTACCTGCTCAATGCCGTTCCTTACGGCTCCAACGGTACCACCTACCGCATCATTCCGTCCTTAGGCATTCATAAATTCAGTCCAAGCAATAAACCGATTTTCTTTGACAGTCATGCTTCCACGCATAACTCGATTGACTTCCGTGATGAGAGTTCATTCCCTGTTTCGGGTTATGTTTATTATGAGAATACCGACTATCCTGTAGCGGGCTGTAATTTTTACGTAGATGGCACAATGTGCACCAAGAATAATAAGATGATTGAGAGCGCTGCAGACGGAAGTTTCACCATCAATGTGCCCATCGGAGCCCATAGTATTACGATTAAGAAGGAAGGACATAGTTTCGCCAACGGTGGTCGCTTCCCTGTTGACCCCGACAGCGTAGAAACGACCTACAACTTTGATAGAGAACTGAATGGAATTGACTTCACCGACATCACAAAGGTTAAACTCACCGGTCGTGTAGCCGGAGGTAGTGACCAAGCCAAACTGGCGCACGGTATGCAATTGGGTAAGAACAATATCGGTCAGGCTCGCATCAATATCAGTCCTGTTGAGAAGAATAAATACAACCTCAACTTAACCGATACGACTCGCTTGTGGGCCGTTCCGGATAGCATGACGGTGAAGAGTGTCGCTACAACTCGTCCCAAAGAGGGCAGTCATGCCATGTATATCACTGTCGTTACCGACCCGCAAACCGGTGAGTTCACTGCTCTGTTGCCGCCGGTTGACATGACGGTAGATAGCATATCGATTCCTTCGGACGAGAGCAAAGTCTTCAACACCGCTTCCTTCGCCAAGATGGAACTCAGTCAATGCGTTGATGCTAAACTGACCACCGACTCGGTGATGATAGATAGTGTAATGCATTACTTCCAATATACGGCTAAGTTAGATGCTATTTATCGCGTTAAACCGAAGTTGGATATTCACGATCAGAACCGTCAAGATTCGTTGTTTGGTATCACCAATTATGAGATAGTGGACCTCGCTCACGACACCTCGTATGTGGTTCCTATCATTGCTACGGATAGTGTGACGCGTAAGTCGTCGTATGTATGGGGTCGTCCCTTCTTCCTGCAAGGCAACACCTATGCCGTTGCGATACATTGTTACGAGCCATATACCAACTACGACCGTGCTGATAGTGTAGTTACGGACCAAGTGCCGGTGGGTAAGAGTACGGTTACTATCAATAACCAACTGGGCAATCGGATTATCTTTGACAGGGATACCTCCTTTATTGATTCGCAAACAGGTGATACCATTCGTTATCATGCAGGTAGTGTAGTGTCCGGTACCAATAAGTTCCAATTGGATTCTACGGGACGTGGCATTTATGTCTTTACCGCAGGCGACCCGCTTACGGTAGTAGGCACCGACTCTGCCAATAATTTCGTACTATATGCCTCTGCTAATTACACCAATACCGAAAATACCGAAACATACGATTGGGACATGAATGGTAAAGCCAATGGTATTGTTTTGGGTCAAGTTAGCATAGATGGTACTAACTTCATGATTGCCGGTCCATCCGAGGTGATGTTTGTGCTCCGTAATCCTCCAGGAAGTCACTCTACTGCTACTTGGTCGAAAGGCACATCCTTTACTACCACGATTCGTGAACAGAATCATATCAAACACTATGGTGGAGGTACTATCACTGCGCACTTTGGAGCCTGTATAACAACGGGAGTAGGTATAGGTGTAATGACTTTCACTGCTTTGGAAGCAAAAGATAAATTCACCCATACTGAAAAGGGTGGAAATATGTTTGTAGATGATAAGACAACCACCTACCGCATTACCTCTAAGACTGATATATCTACCAAGGATGATCTTTTCTATGTCGGCAGTTGGGGTGATGTGTTTGTGGGAGTCAGCACCGATTTTACATTTGGTGCTGTCAAGGAATTGGCTTTCCGTCGCCGAGACGATGGTTCTTTCTATCTGGATGTAAAACGCTCTACAGCTGTGGGGCGTCAGTACTCAACCGACTTTGCCTTATCGCAACGGGACATTATTGATACCGAGATTCCTACATTTGAGAAGAATCGTAACGACTTGATTGAAATCGTTTCGCCGGCTACTTACGAGACCGATACCATCAATAAGAGCCAAGCATATCGTTATACCACTATCTTGGCCAAGACCGATCCTAAGTTTGGTACCGAAGGCACCTATAAGGCAATCGCTCCGCAGAGCTTAACCATCCAAACCGGTGTCGCTCAAAATATGGTGCAGTACTACAATAACCAAATAGATATCTGGAAATCCGTATTGGCGAATAATGAGAAGGCTAAAGTACAGGCTATTCAGGATCGTAAGAAAGTGCAAAACATATCTGTTGATGGTGGTGTTGTGCGTACTTACATAGCCACAACCGATACAGGTTCGTGCAATTCAAATGGCACTATCCACTATTACGACATGGCCTGCGAAAATGAATTCGGAGGATTGATTTGTAAGGTGGGTGTCACTTCTACTCAGTTATATTCGCTGAATAAAGAGTGGGGCAAGATAACCGATACCGAAGATGTTAAGGAAACCGAATTGAGATATACGTTTGAACAGAATACATACGAGAAACTGAGTGTGGATGTCTTTACCGATTCCGATCCTTACGGACCTATCTTTGCTACGGTAGCCGGACAGACTATGTGTCCGTATGAGGGCGAAGAAAAAACTAAGTACTACGAGCCCGGTCAACATATCCTTAATGTTGCCACCCAAGCCATGGAAATGCCGCAAATCCAAGTCACCAGCAGTTCCATCGTGCAAGAGGTGCCTGTTGGCGGTCGTGCTGAGTACCAAGTTCAACTCGCTAATACCTCCGATGTAGACGGCTGGACCATGATGCGTCTGCGTCTGATGGAACCCAGTAACCCCGATGGCGCGGTGCTCAAAGTAGATGGTATGCCGCTGACGGGCGAAGGACGCGTGATGAAATGCACGGTAGGTACACCCATCAACAAGACCATTACTCTTGAACAAGGGCGTCAAAGTGTACTCCAGTATGACAACATAGGTATTATCTTCTCCTCCGATTGCGCTGAGAACTTCTCTGCCGATACGGCGTACATAACTGCCGGCTTTGTGGCATCCTGTCCGCCCGTTACGCTTAAGTCGGATCGACTGGTAACTAACCTGGATCAAGGTACGGATGTGCGACTCACCGTCTCCGGTATAGATATCAACCTATCTACCTTTAAGAAACTGCGTCTCGAATACAAACGTCTCTCAGATGTTAACTGGCAACAAATCATCGAAGTGCCCAAGGCCGACCTCAAGTCCGCATCCTATTCGCACACTTGGGCCATGGCTGCCTTGAATGATGGCGAGTACGAGGTGCGTGCCGTTACGGTATGCGAGTTTGGTAGCGAAGAAAAACCCAATGAGACCGAACCCATCGTTATTACTAAGGATACATCAGCACCCGTGTCACTTGGTCGCCCATCGCCTATCAATGGCATACTAACGGCCGATAATGAGGTTTATGTCACCTTTAACGAACCTATCCAACCCGGTTTACTCAAGTCCTCTAATGTGGCTGTAACCGGCGTGCTGAACGAACGGCCAATCCAACACGATGTGGCGTATCGTATGTCACCCGAACAGAACTTGCCGACACTCACCGATGCCAAGTATGACATAAGCGGACAAGACTTCGCATTTGCTTGCTGGGTGTATATCGAGAAAGACGGTGTGCTATTTGCGCATAACAACGACGGATTAATGGTGGTGATAAGAGATGAGGGACTGTTGTCTGTCAATATTAACCAGAATGGTGAAATGGATGTGGTCACGTCTGAACAGGCGCTGCCTAAGAATAAATGGATGTACTTAGCCGTTATCGTTCAACGCACCGACACTGACCGCTCTACCCTTAACTGCTACGCCGCTTACGATGCTACTACCGTTCATCTTATTAGCAACTATAGCATGGTTAATTATAGTCAGTGTGGACAGGTAGGATTGGGCATTAGTTATGGCGATATGGCTCAAGGTGCTATCCATGACTTGCAATTATGGAAGGGCTCTGTATCATGGCCTAAACTGCAATCATCCATGTATGTGACTAAAGAACTCTTTACCGATGACTTGTACGGCTATTGGCCGATGAACGAGGGTGAAGGTCGTGTATTGCATGATAAGATGCGTAACCGCCACATGCTTGCTCCGGGGGCTTCGTGGTACTACGGTGATCCTAACTATGCCGTGCGCGTTCCTAAAGGAACGAAGGCTTCTATCAACATATCCGACCGCAGCATGAATGATATGCTCGACTATGCCTTAGAGTTCTGGTTCCGCACTACGGACAATGGTGTACTGCTGTCCTCTAATGCCAAGGATTCAATCCAAATCGGTTTGAAGAATGACCAAATATACGTGGTTACTAATTACGGCACTATCTATCATAATTTAGATAGGAACTATACCGATGGTCAGTGGCACCATTTCGCTATCTTAGTGCATCGCTTAGAAGATACACAAGTACTCATCGATGATGTCACCTTGGTACTCAAAACCTATGATATCGTCAATGACTTGAATGGCTCACGGATGTACATCGGTAATGACTCATCCGTAGTGGATATTGATGAAATCCGCTTTTGGAATGCTTCCATCACATCGGAGTGGATACGTGATAACCATCGTGCTCGTCTCACCGGTGCCGAACCCGGACTGATGACTTACATCCCAATGGAGAAACGTTCGGTAGAGCAGGGAATAGAGAAGTACAATTTTGACCTGTCTGACTTCTCTACACTGCCTAACTATGACCATAGTTTAGGACTAATGTCCGAGACGGATTCTGTGGCTCTTATTCCACTGACCGACGCTCCGGCAATGAAGGCCGATAAGCACGCGGTGAACGTTAAACATAGTTACGTGGCAAGTGATACGAAGATTGTTATCTCTATCAACGAAGAACCGGCACTAATTGAAGGCACAACACTCAACTTTAGCGTGCGTGATGTAGTAGACAAATGTGGAAACTACTCGCCGGAAATCAAATGGACGGCATTCGTCAATCGCAACCGGTTGGTTTGGCAGGAAGACCATATATCGGTCGAGAAAGAGATGTTAGGCACCAAACAGATGCAGGTTACTTTCTCTAACCTGTCCGGAGAAACCGAGAACTGGTCGCTCATTAACTTGCCATCCTATCTGACCGCTAACCAGATTGCCGGTTCATTACGTCCACAACAGTCTATCACACTTACCCTCACCATCGGCGCTGACTTGGCTATCGGTCACTATGACCCAATCATCTACCTCGTGGGTAACGAAGGCATCAAGACTCCGCTAAATATAGATATCCATGTAACCGGCGATAAACCCGATTGGACGATTCGTCAGGAAGATTATGAATACACGATGAATCTGATAGGTGCCGTTTGGACCACTATTCTTGAACCCGATACCGCTGATATGATGGCAGCATTCATCAATGGTCAGGTGGCAGGTGTATGCCATCCGCAGACCATTACTGCCGGAGGTACCAACTACATCCTGATGGATATATATGCTAATCTCTCGCAAAAAGAACAAGATTCCATCAACCATAATCTGCCTATCCATAAACAGGTAACCTTCCGCTACTGGGACGCTTCGTCCGGCGTGGTTTATTCTCAGGTAGAGGTATTCTATCGCTCGGCTCTACTCCAGATTAATTATCAGCCGAATGCCATGATTGGTAGTTTTGACGAACCGGTCAGCTTTGATTTGGGCTATGCCGTAGAACAGACCATCTGCTTGCAGAAAGGTTGGAACTGGACTAGTTATAATGTGATTTCCGGAGAAAAGAACATCGAAACGGCTCTGGCTGAATTATTGCCATACATCAGCATCATGAAGTCCCAAGAGGCCTTCGTTAAGGTGGATTCGGTGCGTCATGCTCTAAGTGGTAACTTGCAAGTAGTTGATGCCTACAAGGCATATAAGACCTTAGCCACTAATTCCACTACTCAACATATTGAAGGATTAGTTTTAGACCCTGCTACTATCGAGATTCCGATTAAGAAAGGTTGGAACTGGATAGGCTATGTACCACAGATTACCTTGAGTGTATCGATGGCATTAAGTAATATGGAACCTGCCGAAGGCGATATCATCAAGGCTCGCAGCGGATTTGCTGTTTGGCATAATAACGCTTGGGTAGGGTCGTTGGCTGCTGTGACTCCCGGACAAGGATATATGTACTTCAATAATACGTCTGTATCTAAGACCTTCAGTTACCCCAGCTACATAGCCACTACTATTCGCACTCCTCAGCGTCTGTTGGCTATTGAAAATACCGACTACCACTATTCGCCTATCTCGCCTTCTACCTATTCGGGTAATATGACTATGACGGCAATCGTGATGGATGGAGTAGAGCAGGTAACAACGGCGGAGGTTGCTTTCTTCGCCGGTGAAGAGTGCCGCACTACGATGAAGGCAAGCAAGGATGACCATTATTACTTCACTATCCCGGGTGACGAAACCGTGGTCTTGCATCCACGCGTATGGTATAATAATGAGGAGTATCGTCCTAATCAGACGTTCAACTTCATCGAGGATGCTGACTATGGTACGTTTGATGAACCGATTGTCATCCAACTCAACCCTACAACCGACTTGTCAACGTCAACGTCAACGTCAACGTTATCCAAGTTCATCAAGGATAACCAACTCCTCATCCGTAAGAACGGCAAGACCTACAATGCCGTCGGCATAGAACTCTAATAACTGAGTACTGACAACTGAGTACTGACAACTGAGTACTGATAACTGACTACTGACAACTGACTACTGACAACTGAAAATGTTACATTTTTTATTATACCTCATCATCCCCTCGCTCCTGATGTCTGAACCGACGGACGAGCATTTCTACTCGGGGTACGGTCATGCCGCCTTGCGGTTTCAGTGCCCTGAGTTAGAAACGGATTTTGTGTACGACTATGCCGGAGAACGGATGGATAATCGCTTTCCTGCCTTTATGGCGGGTCGCCTTAAGATGGGTTTGGAAGTAATGGAGACGAAGGACTATTTGGCTCACGAAGTGGCAGAGGTGCATGAGTACCCGATTACTATTTCCGACACGCTGCTATACGCCTTATGTGCGGTGTTAGATAGTGCTTATCGCGAAGGATTTAATCGGTCTTACGACCCTGTTACGGGGTCCTGTTGCCTGATGCTGTATAGGTATATGAACAAGGCGTCGCGTTTAGCGAATAGACCTATTCCGTACGGACCATGGACTGAGGACTACGACTTGTCCATTCGTGAATTATCGGATAGGTATAGCACCCATTGTCCGTGGACTGATGTTATGTATAATACCTTAGGTGATGCGTCGCTCAGCAACCGCAATCTATCTAAGTCCCGCAAGGTATTGTATCCGGAGCAACTATTAGAACGTTGGCAGTCGGCATCCATTATCAATTCTCAATTCTCCATTCTCAAACCCGGTCTCTCTGAGCGAGAACCCTCTAAGTGCTCGCCATTCCTGGTGGCAGGCATATTGGTGGCATTAGCGGCGCTGTTTATGTTCACCGGTTGGAAACCCCTGCAGGTGTTGTTTATGGTGCTGATTGGTGCTATGGGACTGCTGCAAACCTACTTGCTCTGCTTCTCCCAATTGCCGCATACGGGTTGGAGTTGGTTACTATTGCCCTTTAACCTGCTGCCGCTTATTTTCTGGCGGTGGCGGCGTTATTGGTCGCTGCCTTATGCCGCTACCTTAGCCATTGTGATATTGTACGTCAATCTCCAACCTATCTTCAGTCCCCAATCGACAATGTCCTCCCCATTGTCCCTCTTCTACATCCTTGTCTCCTCCGCCATTGGTCTATTCTATATAGGAGTATTCTTCCAATGCATCAAGGAAAAACCACTTCGCTTATGGAAGATGGAGATTAGATTTTAAAGAAACAAGAATAAAAATTAACGATATGAAACAGTATTTAATTATCTTACTAAGTTGCATTGCGCTGAATATGATGGCGCAAGCCACTACTCCCGGAGCTTTGTCGGGCGAGTTCACCATCAACGCAGATGGCGATAAAGTGCAGTTCTCAATGGGTAACCTCATCTATGATTCGGCTACCAAGTCCTTCTCTTTTGCTGCCGAGCAGACCGACTTGGGTTCGTACTTCGGTTGGGGCACTTCCGGCTATCATGATTCGGAGGATGCACTCAATGTGCATTATCTGCCTACCGATGAGACTATTGCCTATACGGCTGACAATACCGCTAATACCACCGGTTACGGTCCGTCATTCGTGGATGAACATCAGCGCGATATAACATGGAGCGGATGGGACGGTTGCCGCTATTCCAATTACGATTGGGGTGTGTATAATCCCATCACCAATGGAGGCAATCAGGCTGGGTTATGGCGCACGCTGACAAAGGACGAGTGGCTATACTTGCTGGAGCATACGTCCCATGAATGGGTTACTATCAACGAGGTGCCCGGACTGCAACTGACGGCAGACGATGGCAACAAGGTCTTTTTGCCTGCTGCTGGTTATCGCGGCTTAGAAAACAAGACCTCTACGTCAGGCACAAAACCCGTGATGCACGAAGTGAAGGAGCAATGTAATTACTGGACCGCCACCGCCATGGAAGAGCAAAGCCTAAATGCAATGACAATGAACTGCACTAACAGCAATAACCCTAATATGGTCTCCTATAACCGCTTTAATGGCTTCTCGGTGCGTCTGGTGTTGGATGTGGCATCTCCGTCATGGATAACGGTGTCCGACCGCACCAATAATAAGGAGTTATTGGCTAAGTACCTCACAGGGGGTGAGTTGGCTAATCTGCCAACCGATGTGCATATCGTTCGTACACTCTATAGCGACGGTTGGAACACGCTCTGTCTGCCGTTTGATGTGGCTACCGACGAAATCGAATCGACCTTTGGTGCCGGCTGCCAACTCCATACATTTGTTTCGGCTGAATTGAGTTCGGACAAGACCGACTTGGCAATCTCCATTGCCCCTGCAACATCCATTACTGCCGGCGAAGCTTATATCATTCAACCTGCTGTGGATGTCGTTAATCCGGACTTCTATAGTCGTGTAATCAACATATCTGCTGCTGCAGGAGAAAAGGTTATTTCCGGCTCTGATTTGCAGTTTGTGGGTATCCTTAATCCCTACCAATTAACTCCTGGAGATAAACGGTATTTGTTTGTTACGGCAGGGAATGAACTGAATTGGTCCAAGGCAGGAGATACCTCCTCTATGTATGGTATGCGTGCGTACTTCTACGTGCCCGGTATGGAAGATTCTCAGATGGCAGTGGCTAAACGCGCTCACCTCGTCATCCGTCCCTATACTGTTCCTACTAACCTTGACGATAACTCAAAATTCTTAATTCAAAATTCAAAATTGATTATCAACGGTCAGTTTGTGATTATCAAAGATAATAAGATGTATAACGCCGTTGGAGCAGAGTTGTAATAACCATAACGACAACCACAGAAAAAATTCCGCGAAGTAAAAAAATATAATTCTGCGTCTTTCTGCGAAATCTGCGGGAGATAAAATAACGAAAATTCAAAATTCAAAATTACTATGAAATACTATCAAACCCCCAATACACAATTAGTACGGCTCTCTATGCAGCCGATGATGACCTCTGTTGGTAGTGGCGCTAATCAAGAAGACGCTCGCGCCCCCAAGCGAAGTTTGTATATTTAGTGCTGGTTTTTTCTGCATGCAAGCATCCAACAAGTCTGTATTTTTGTAATTATAGATAGAAAACTATCATTTTTTTGCATTTTTTTGCGAAAATATTTGGTCATGTCAAAAAAATGTTGTAATTTTGCAGTCGCTTTTGAAAAAGTAGTGGTCTAAACAGTTTGAAAAAGCTCATGCGATGATAGCTCAGTTGGTAGAGCACGACCTTGCCAAGGTCGGGGTCGCGAGTTCGAGTCTCGTTCATCGCTCTATGCAGGACCAGTTCCTGCATTTTTGTTCTAATAACAATTGACTATTGGCGCAAGTCATCTATCAACTCGACTCCTTTGGAGTCCCCGAAGAGATGCTTGCATCGATGAGGAGAAAATCCGATGAGGTGGTAACACCGAAGAGGAGAGGAGGAACTCAGGTCGTCTGTTGATTAAGCGAAAGCGGCAATCAACCCTTACGAGCCTGCTGTTCCGACGAGGCCCAGGTGGCGGAATTGGTAGACGCGTACGTTTCAGGTGCGTATGCCGCAAGGTGTGCAGGTTCGAGTCCTGTTCTGGGCACTCCGCGCAGGTGGTGAAATTGGTATACACGCTACTTTGAGGGGGTAGTGGTCGCAAGATCGTGTGAGTTCGAGTCTCATCCTGCGCACAAAGGAAGGTGAACGCCTTCCTTTTTTTGAATAACCGCATTAAGGATTATAATTATGGCAAACAATTCAAATGGTTTATGTACGTTTCTGACCGGCATGGCACTTGGTGCAGTTGCTGTATGGCTGTTCACGACCGACCGTGGAGCAGAGGTTCGTCAGCAAGTGAAGGATAAGTTGGATGAAGTGAAGTCTAATTTAGAAAAGGAGCAAGACAACGATGGAAGACCTGCGTAATTATATTTCTACCCGTTTAGACCTTATTAAGTTGGAGGTAGCTCATACGATTGGCGAATTAGTGAGCGTGATGATGCTATGTATTGTAGTTAGTTTTCTGCTCTTGCCTGTTTTGGCTTTTTTAGGTGCTGCTGCTGCTTGTGGCTTGGCGCTGGTGATGCCTGCCTGGGCAGCATGCTTAGTGATGGCAGGTGTATTCCTGCTGCTAATGATTATATTGGTATCTTGCCGCAAGGTGTTGTTTGTTCGTCCTATCCAAAATAAGATTCGTCACTTATTAGGTCAGCAGGCCAAGAGTCGCGATTATGAACTGGAGAAAGTGCTGCTGGAGGCCAAGATTGTTGTGGAAGAGGAGCGTTTGCGTCAGGCCTTTCGTCCCATCAACCTAATCATGGATGCTTGGGAGTGGATTAAGACGCTGCGTAAAACGAATGTGGAGGGCAACGACAACGCAAACGACAACGCAAACGACAACGAAAATGTTCAACCCGAAAGCCGGACAAATTAAATGTCTGGCTTTTTTATTAAAAGCTCACTTTTATTTGCATATCTCAAAAATATTTTGTAATTTTGCCCCGCAAAATGTTTGCAACCCAAAAACGGAAAATGAAAGAACAAGATATGGCAAATGCAATAGTTAAGTCGACCACTGCTCCTTTGACAGAAACAAGTATTGAGATTCAGCAAATTCTAAATGGTCTCCGTCAGTTGATAGAAACCACCAAACAACAGGTGCTGATATACGTTAATCAACAAGTCAGCATGCAATATTATGCTGTTGGTAAGTATATAGTAGAGAATTTGCATACTGATGCGTATTCCGATTATGGAAAACAAATTCTTGCGACGGTGTCGCAAACATTGCAGCGTGAGTATGGCAGCGGTTATTCTTATTCTGCATTGACTCGTATGATGTATGTATCAAAACGCTTTGATAAAGAAAAGTTTGTGACACTGTCGCAAACATTGAGTTGGAGTCATTTTTTAGAGCTGGCGGCTATAGAAGACGATACTAAACGACTTTTTTACGAAAAAGTTACGACGGCAAAACATTGGAGTGTTCGTGCATTGCGAGATAATATCAACAAGATGTACTACGAGCGCACTTTAATTGCAGCCAAACCTCAAGATGAGATTATTGAGACATTAGAAAATACACCTATTGAGAATAATGTAGATGTTCAATTGAAATCCTCGTATATCTTGGACTTCCTTGGATTGACCGGCTATTATAGTGAGGAAGAATTAGAAGATGCCATTTTGGTAAACCTTGAGAGATTTTTATTAGAGTTGGGTGAAGGGTTTACATTTGAGGCTCGCCAAAAACGGTTTACTATAGATAGTATAGATTATAAATTGGACTTGCTGTTCTTCCATCGCAAATTGAATCGTTTGGTAGCGATTGATCTTAAATTGGGTAAATTCTTACCGGAGTATAAGGGTCAGATGGAGCTATACTTGAAGTATCTGCAACGCAACGAGATGGAAGAACATGAGAACCCACCGATAGGGTTGATTTTGTGTAGTGAAGGCAATACAGAGCATGTGGAACTGATGATGTTAGGAGAGGACAATATCAAAGTGGCGCAATATGTTACTCAGTTGCCGGATAAGCAATGGTTCATAGATAAACTCAATCGCTCCATCGCTATTGCTCAGGCGAATAAGAGCAAATAAAAAGACGCTATGCCACCAATCCGAAGGTGAAATTGGAAGAAGCAACCGTTCGAGATTTCCGAACAGTTCAGCAAGAAGGTAAACGACAAGTAAAGTGGATTGAATATAATAAACAATCGTGATTAAACGTCTATCTACATCAAAATAGATAGGCGTTTTTTATTAAAAATCCATTTTTATTTGCAAATAATTCTCGCTACACGCTAAACGTTAGGTGCTTTTAGGGGTAGGAGGGGCAAGAGGGGCAGGTATTTTCCATAAAGTATATATATTTATACTATACACTCCTCACGCGTGAGCAGGTAGTATATATTTATAAAGGTTTACTGATTTTACCTGCCCCTCTTGCCCCTCCTGCCCCTAATATTTTTGGTAAAATTTCACTTTTTCTTGCATATTCCAAAAATTATTTGTAATTTTGCGGGCAAAATGTTTGCAACCCAAAACAACTACAAAAAGGGATAATTTAATGGATAATAAAATACTATGGCAAAACAAATTTTAGGACTTGATTTAGGCACCAATAGCATTGGTTGGGCCGTGGTTGGAACAAACGATAAAAACCAACCAAATCACATTGTTAAAGCTGGCAGTCGCATTATACCCATGGATGCTGCCATTATGGGTGATTTTGAGTCGGGTAATAGTTACTCTCAAACAGGAGAACGAACAAGGTATCGTGGTGTGCGTCGTATGTTTGAACGCCGTTTATTACGTCGAGAGCGTCTTTGCAGAACCTTAAGTATTTTACAAGCGTTGCCACAACATTATGCGAAGCACCTCAATAGATATGGTCAACTCAATAAGGGCGTAGAGCCTCAATTAGCATGGTGTGACGGACATTTCATTTTTATGGACGCATTTAATGAGATGTGTGCAGAGTTTCTTGCCGTCCATCCAGAATTATTTGCTAATGGAAAGACGATAGCCTATGATTGGACGATTTATTATTTGAGGAAGAAAGCTTTGTTACACCCAATATCCAAGCAAGAATTAGCTTGGATATTGATGCAGTTTAATCAAAAACGAGGATACAACCAAGCGCGTGGTGAAGAGGAAGAAGTAAAAACGACTGAGAAGAAAGAGTTTTATTCATTACTGGTTAAGGAAGTTAGAGATACTGGTGAAAGTTCTAAAGGGAAGAATTGGTATGAAGTCGTTTTAGAGAATGGATGGGTTTATAAAAGACAAAGTCAGTATCCTTTAGATTGGGTTGGTAAAACGAAGGACTTTATCGTTACTACCAAACTGAACGAAGATGGTACAGAAAAGGAAGATAAAGAAGGAAATGTTGTTCGCTCCTTTAGGGCTCCTGATGAAAATGATTGGACATTAAGAAAGGTTAAGACGGAGCAAGATATTGAGAATAGTAATAAGACAGTTGGTGAATATATATATGATGCTTTACTAACTAATTCAGATCAAAGAATAATAGGTCAATTAGTTCGTACGATAGATAGGAAATACTACAAAGAGGAGTTGTATCGTATTATTCGTAAGCAGATGACCTATTCCCCAGAATTGCAAAGTCCGGAGTTGTACCAAGAGTGTATCAATGCTTTATATCCAAACAATGATGCATATCGGGAGTCTATCGCAAAACGTGGATTTGATTACTTACTGGTGGATGATATTTTATTTTATCAACGTCCGCTGAAAAGTAAAAAGTCGCTTATAAATGAATGCCCATACGAATATTGGACCTATAAAGACAAAGATGGCATAGAGAAAAGGCAATATCTCAAATGTGTGCCGAAGTCCCATCCTCTATATGAAGAGTTTCGTGTAAGGCAGTTTGTAAGTAACCTTCATTTGTATACATTAGCGGATAATGGTGTAGATAAGATTGATTGCACAAGTCAATATATAACGGATAAGGAATTTTTAGTAGAGCAATTGCTGATGAGCAAGGCTATTACAGAAAAGGCTCTACTGAAGTTGTTGGCTGGTAAGAATAGTAAGGACCTATCTTGGAACTATGTGCCGGAGAAAGAATATCCAATGGCTCCTGTGACGGCTACTTTGAGTCAACTTCTTAAAGACAATGTTGCACAATTATCAGAGGAGGTATTGGCTGTTTGGCATATTTTATATAGTGTGTCGGATAAAACGGAATTAGAGAAGGCATTAAAACACTATGCAGATAAAAAAGGATTGTCCGATGAATTTGTAGACAAACTTAAGAAACAAAAACCATATGCCGCTGAATATGGTGCTTATTCCCTTAAGGCAACGAAGAAATTACTTGCCTTAATGCGCAGTGGTCGTAATTGGAAAAAAGAAGATATTGACACCAATACATTACAAAGAATAGAGTATATTCTTACAGGTGAGTTTGACCCTCATATTACAGAACGGGTGCGCGAGAAATGTACTTCTATGCAAGATGTTCAAGACTTCCAAGGCCTTGAATTATGGTTAGCAGAATATGTAGTATATGGTGTAAAAGACCATTCTACCAAATGGGCAACGCCTGATGATATAGATAATTATATTCAACACTTCCGCCTGCATTCGCTGAATAATCCTATTGTTGAGCAGGTCGTGTTAGAAACTTTGCGTACAGTAAGAGATATTTGGAAACAATATGGCACGTTAGATGAAATCCATCTGGAAATGGGGCGTGATTTGAAGAATCCTGCTGACAAACGTAAACAAATGCAAAAACGCGCTTTGGAGAATGAGAAAACCAATTTGCGCATTAAATATCTATTGCAGGAGTTTATGAACCCGGATATGGACATAGAAGGTGCTCGCTCGTATTCTCCGAGTCAGCAAGAATTATTGCGCATTTATGAAGAAGGTGTTTTGTCTTCTAACGCAGTTCCAGAAGATATTCAAAAAACAATAGATGCATTATCTTCTATCAAGCAACCCACGCATGCAGAAATTGTAAGGTACCGCTTGTGGTTAGATCAAAAATATGTTTCGCCATATACAGGACAGATTATTCCTCTTGCTAAATTGTTTACATCTGCCTATCAAATAGAGCATGTTATTCCACAATCACGTTATTTTGATGATTCACTAAGTAACAAGGTAATTTGTGAAGCAGAAGTTAACGCACTCAAAGATAGACAATTGGCGCATGAGTTTATCTCACAGCATGGAGGAGAGAAGGTTACATTAACAGGGGGAAAGGTTGTAACCATCTTATCAACTGCCGAATATGAGAACTTGATAAAAAAGACATATGCCTCTAATAAAGCCAAGTTAGAGAAACTGATGTCAGATGATATTCCTGAGTCATTTATTGCCCGTCAGTTAAATGATAGCCGATATATTAGCCGATTGATAAAAGGGCTATTAAGTAATATCGTTCGTGAACAAGATCCCCAAACGCACGAATATGAACAGGAAGAGACTAGTAAGAATGTAATCGTATGTAGTGGCTCCGTTACCGATCGTCTCAAGAAAGATTGGGGTGTGAATGATGTGTGGAATCATATTATCCTACCTCGTTTTGAACGTTTGAATCAATTGCAGAATACATCGGTCTTTACGACATATAATAAAGAAGGTCATTTAATCCCTAATTTACCCATTGAATTAAGTGTTAATAAGAAACGTATCGACCATCGCCATCATGCAATGGATGCTATCGTGATTGCATGTACTACTCGTAATCATGTTAATTTATTGAGCAATCTATCTGCTATGCCGGAACAACAAGCCAATCGTATGGCCCTAAATAATCTGTTACGGGAACGTATTTCATTTGGTGATGGTAAGCATTTGGCGTTTGATAAGTTCCTTAAACCTTGGGAGACTTTTACACAAGAGGTCGAGGTTGCCCTACAGGAGATTATTGTTAGTTTCAAGCAGAATCTGCGTGTAATTAATAAGAGTGTTAATCATTACACCAAGATAGAGGATGGTAAGAAGGTTATTAAGAAACAAACAAATGGCGACAATTGGGCTATTCGTAAATCCTTGCATAAAGAAACTGGCTTTGGATTGGTTAACTTGCAAATGAAGAAGACAGTAAGCCTTAAATATGCATTGGAACATTTAGATGCCATTGTAGATAAGGATTTACGCAAGAAGTTGCGCGAATTGCTAAATGCTGGTAAGAATGAAAAACAAATAAAGCAATATTTTGCATCAGAACCGGATGTTTGGTCTGATATCAATCTTCAAAAGATAGAAGTTTATTACTATACCAACGATACCGCTAAAAAGCAGGTCGCTACTCGATTTGGAAATGATTTAGTCAGTTTGTTTCATGATTATGTAAAGAAATACTCGGAGACAGATTCTTCTAAGGAAAAAGAGCTTATTACCATTCGAGAAAAAGTTATTGCCATTATTAAAATGATAACAGATAAGGGGATACAAGATATTCTCAAAAATCATTTAGAGGTAAATCATAATGACGTCGCACTTGCATTTTCTCCTGATGGAATAGAGAGGATGAATGCCAATATTCAAACTCTAACTACACATCATAAACCACATAAACCAATCTATAAAGTACGAGTATCTGAAGATTTGGGTGAGAAGTTTATGATATCTTCCAATAATAGCAAATATGTAGTTACAGATAAAGATTCAAATCTTTATTGCGGTGTATTTCAAAGGGATGGTATTAGAGTTTTTGATATATTGCATTTGCGGGATATAATTCGATTGCAGATGGAATCAAAGAGGCAACAGATTTCATGGCAAGAACTCTATAAAATAGAGAAATTGAGAGATGATATGAATGGATATGATTTTCTATTTATGTTGTCTCCAGGAGATATCGTATATGTTCCGACAAAGGAAGAGTCCATCTCTGGGAGGAAACAGTATTACGTTGTAAATAATTATACTGGCAACACCTTTTATTTCCGTCCAATCAATCATGCTTCTGCCATTCATGAAAAAGAAGTTGATCTTCATTTCTCCAATGCCACAGGGGAAATAGCTGGTTCTTTTGCCGATAAGACAGCAAGTGTAGAAGGGAGAATGATCAAAGACATTTGTATCCCCATTCAAGTGGATAGGTTAGGCAATATTATTACGCTATGATTAAGCGAGTGATTGGCTTCCAAAACCCTGCTTATCTGAGTTTGAAGTTACAGCAGATGGTTATTACTTTGCCGGATATAGAGAAACAAGAGAATATATCCAACGAGGTAAAGAAAGCGCATATCCAAACAATCCCGATTGAGGATATTGGTGTGGTAATCTTAGATAACCAGCAGGTGACTATTACGCAGGCATTGATGGCTGCATTATTGGAAAATAATGTGGCTGTCATTACATGCAATGCCCAACATTTGCCTATTGGCTTGAATCTATGTTTAGACGGAAATAATCTACAAAGCGAACGCTTCAGGGAACAACTTAATGCTTCTGAACCATTAAAGAAACAACTTTGGCAACAGACGGTATCCTGTAAAATAGCAGGGCAGGCATTTGTTCTCAAATCAGAAAGCGTTGAAGCAGCTAATATGTTGGCATGGAGTAGGCAAGTGCGTTCTGGTGATGCAGATAACTTGGAGGGTCGAGCAGCTGCATACTATTGGAAGAATATCTTTCATAATGCAGGGTTCATCCGTTGCCAAGATGGTCTCCCTCCCAACAACTTACTCAATTATGGTTATGCATTAGTTCGGGCAATGATGGCTCGTGCTTTAGTGGCTGCCGGTCTTCTACCGACTTTGGGCATACACCACCATAGCCGATATGATGCGTATTGCTTGGCGGATGATATTATGGAACCATATCGCCCCTACGTGGATTTAGTAGTTTTGGATATATATAAACGTGTATCGGATATCTCTGAAATGACTCCGATGCTAAAACGTGAATTATTGGCACTAACTACAAATGATGTGCAGATAGATGGGCATCGCAGCCCAATGATGATAGCTATTCAAACAACGGCTAATAGTGTACAACGTTGTTATAGCGGAGAAATAAGAAAGATTATTTATCCTGATTGGTAAAGCGCGTCTTATGATGCGCTTTTTTTATATGGATCGCTTTAGTGAATATAGAATTATGTGGGTTCTCGTTTTGTTCGACTTACCGACAGAGACAAAGAAAGAACGTAAAATCTATGCTCAGTTTCGCAAGAAACTTATGATGGATGGTTTTACTATGTTCCAATTCTCAATTTATCTCCGTCATTGCACAAGTGCCGAAAATGCTGATGTTCATATTAAACGAGTAAAAGGAATGCTTCCTGAATATGGAAAAATTGGCATTTTACGCATTACCGATAAGCAGTTTGGAGAAATGGAACTATTCGATTGCCAGAAAAAAGCCCTATTGGAACAGCCAATTCAGCAATTGGAATTGTTTTAGAAAAAATATATTGTATAGTATACAAAAAATGCAGCCGAGGTTCGACTGCATTTTTTAATCCTAAAACAACGTGTAATGTTGTGATTTTCACTGACATACTATAATTAAGTTGTTATAGGATATGTCAAGGACCAAATTTGAAGGATATACACAACACGATGGGATGCGAATCGTGAACTTATTAGTTGTTATAGGATATGTCAAGGACCAAATTTGAAGGATATACACAACAATAGTACGCTGGCATAGATCCTTTTCGGGTTGTTATAGGATATGTCAAGGACCAAATTTGAAGGATATACACAACATGTACGATTTGAACGAATGAAAGTCTATCGTTGTTATAGGATATGTCAAGGACCAAATTTGAAGGATATACACAACATTATGCAGTACAATTTGCTGAGAAGTATGTTGTTATAGGATATGTCAAGGACCAAATTTGAAGGATATACACAACCATAAGACATGAGTTTTAAATTGTTAATAGTTGTTATAGGATATGTCAAGGACCAAATTTGAAGGATATACACAACTTATTTTGAGAGTGATTATCGCAGTAGCAAGTTGTTATAGGATATGTCAAGGACCAAATTTGAAGGATATACACAACCGGAGTCGATGACTACACGCTGTCGATTGAGTTGTTATAGGATATGTCAAGGACCAAATTTGAAGGATATACACAACCCTTCGGGAGGATGCCACTTGCTGATGATAGTTGTTATAGGATATGTCAAGGACCAAATTTGAAGGATATACACAACAGAGCATTCCATGCATCCTGAGCCTTAATGTTGTTATAGGATATGTCAAGGACCAAATTTGAAGGATATACACAACGATATTACTCGCCATCATTGTCTGTGCCATGTTGTTATAGGATATGTCAAGGACCAAATTTGAAGGATATACACAACAGAGTTTGAACAAGCAATGAAAGGAGAGTGTTGTTATAGGATATGTCAAGGACCAAATTTGAAGGATATACACAACGCAAGGGCACATGGAAACGCAACCCTTTCGGTTGTTATAGGATATGTCAAGGACCAAATTTGAAGGATATACACAACGGTGGTGGCACTCACACCGTGCTCCTCATGGTTGTTATAGGATATGTCAAAGACCAAATTTGAAGGATATACACAACTCAATGGGACATATTAGAATCAAGAGTTGCGTTGTTACAGGATATGTCAAAGGTCAAATTTGACCGCAAAATTACAAAGAATTTTTGGAATATGCAAGAAAAGCTCGCTTTTATCTGCTATTTTAATCAAAATTCTACTGGAATTTACGGAGGAAATTATAAAAAATAATTGAAATATGCAAAAAAATAACTAAAAAATTTGGCTATGTCAAAAAAAAGCAGTACCTTTGCACCATCTAATTTGAAGGATATACACAATAAGGATTATTCCGTTGTGTAAACATTTAGAACGGGGGCACGTAAGTGCCCTCTTTCTTTTTGCAGAAAACAATTCGTTCTCTGCCTTGCATCCTATATGCACGTATTATGCACCGTATATGCAAACATCCTTCACCTCAAAATGTACGATTATTAATTTTTTATCATTCAATTTTTGGTGACAGTGGTGTCAGTGGTGACAGTATTTTGGGAAACCTTATATAATATATACTGCCTGCTCGCGCGTGAGGGGTGTATAAATATATATACTTTTGGGAAACAACTGACACCACTGTCACCACTCATCCATTCACTCTCTCATCCACTCATCCACTCATCCTCTCATCCAACCACGATATAAATCTGTTATCAAATAGTTAACACACTCTCAACCCACCTCGGTCTTGTTCACAAAAAAGTGAACATCTCAAAAGTTTACTATTATTAAGATTTTAATCAATGTTATAGGTGCTTTTGGGGGTCGAGGGTCGGTCGACAGTGTCTAAACACCCTCTAAACACTCATTAGACACTCAAAAAGTTTACTATTATTAAGATTTTACTATTATTAATGATTTTTTGATGGGACTGGAGCCCGTTAGTACTACTTACGTACCCCCTTAAGGGGGGTAGTAAGTGTACGTACTAAGGGCATCAATCGCAGTCCCTCAAACTCCCACCCTCGCAAAAATCAAAAAGTAACTAAAAAGCGTCTAAAGTAGGCGACCATTTCGGGACCACATGCTGCTAAGGTAACCCCCGCCTAAACCTGCCGAAAACCTCACTTTTCGTGGGCTTCCGGTGGGGTT
>JAGHRV010000077.1 GCA_018066175.1 Candidatus Colicola equi
CCTTTGCGCGGCAATAGACACGAATGTGCCAGTTGTGACCGTGCAGGTTTTGGCATTTGCTGCCATACGAGAGTTTCAACTTGTGCGATGCCGAAATCTCCATTTGCTTTGATACGTAGTACATAATCAGTCCTCCTCGTAAATAGTTGTGTCTTCTATACCAGCGGCCGCAAGAGCTTCTTTTCGCTCTACGCACGTTCCGCACTTGCCACAGTGATGCTCACCGCCCTTGTAGCAAGACCACGTTTCGGAATAGTCCAGCCCGAGCTCCTTGCCGTGGCGAGCGATATCCGACTTCGTGATGTTGGTGTACGGAGCGAATATCTGAATGCCGTTGTACGTTCCGCTACCTACGGCAGCTGCCATAGCATGAATGAACGAATCTCGGCAGTCCGGATAGATAGCGTGATCTCCGGCGTGGTTCGCAATCATTATGCACTCCAGCCCACGGCTCTCCGCGAGTCCGGCTGCTATTGCAAGCATGATACCGTTACGGAAAGGCACAACGGTGGACTTCATATTCTCCGCTGCATAATGTCCTTCCGGAATAGCAGCAGCGCCCTCCAGTAGAGAAGACTTGAAGTATTCATGAATGAAGCCGAGAGGGATAATGATGTGCTCAATCCCCAGCCGCTGGCAATGTAGAGCCGCGAGGGGCAACTCCTTCGCGTTGTGGTTACTGCCATAATCGAAACTAACCGCGAGAGCAATCTGCTCGCGGTACTCATGCAGCATGGTGATACTATCCATGCCACCCGATACAATGATAAGAGAGTTTTTTTTCATTTGTTTAGTATATTTGATAAGATTTGTATTCGTTTACCTAAGCCATGCCCAGCGAGAGGAGTGATAATATCCGGTATCTGCTTCTTAATTCCATAGAGATATGCTTCTCCGCATAAAAAGACGCTACCCGGTATCTTTATATTCTGCTCCTTTGCAGTCTTTATGATTTGCCCCCCCAGTCGGATAGATAAGCCCTGCTTTTGCCTACTAATGTTTCATTATAGGGCTCTATTATATCGTTAAGCCGGAGTAGTCCGTATTTAGCAGATAGGATAAATATATTCTGCTCGGCAGTTATCTTTCGCGCTACTGCGAGGGATTTAGTGAATAGCGGACTGATATACATATCCTTTGCCTTGCACGGATGCTTTCGTTTAGTCTTTACGCAAGATATAAATACATTCATGATTGCTTCATCGTGGGTTCATCGATCCTCCATCAACGCTCCATCAACGCTTCATCGGCGCAATTTGAGGTATTGCTGGAATTTTACCCACTCAAAAAAATTATTAAATGCCGTCTCCATATTCTTAACGCGCATACCGCTCGGCTTGTTCCATTTCTTCATCGTTCCCTCTTTTGGATCGAACTTATACACCGCTCCGAATCGGTTGCCGCTTATCCATGCCGTACTATCCACGCTATCGAACTTATATTTTTTCAATCCCTCCAGATTGGTATAGCCTAATCCGTGAATCTTGCAGCCATTATCGTGAGCGGTCTTGATAAGGAACGGAAATGCTTTTTCGTATGCAGCGCGCTCAATCTCTTTCGTAACATATCCACCTATCGCGATATAATCATAATCTCGCACTAATCGCTTGAAATAATCCAACCCACGGCTAACGTGCCATACCGGAATACATCTGCGACCCGTCTTTGATTCTAATTTTGCCCTCAGTCGCTCTACCTCCTTTATGCCAACGATAGAGTCTATGTCTAATTCAAAGAACTTGGCTATTCCGTGGGAGTTGATAAAGGCTGCATACTCCTCTATATAGCCATCCCAATCAATAGCCCCCGTGGCGTTATTCATAAAGGTAAACGCTCCGCTATCCAGCAGTAGATCTACCTCCCTGCTATATAACTCCTCGAAGTATTGATTTTTCCGGGCATAGAAGAAAGATTCGAGTACGCATAAATCTTTCCACCCCCCCCAGTGATTCGAGCAAGACCGTTCTTGATATCGTGCTCGCCTGCTAAATACATTTTCATATTCTCGTTCTGCCCCCCCCCTATATACGGGCCTATTTGGCTTATTGTGGGGCTCGCTATATACAGTTTCATATCCGGTGTAATACCCCCCCCCTATCAGCGCTCTCATTTCGCCTCTGTGGGTAATATCTGCTAAGTATAGTTTCATCGAGTAGCCAGTTCCTTTCGCAGTTGGCAAGATAGAGTTTCATAGCGCATAACTATCTAACTACACATCCGGCAAAAGCGGCAAGATACTCACGCAGTCCATCTTTTACCTCATCAATATCATAGCTCTGCGGCACTTCGATAGTGATGGTCGGATTCTTCTTATTAGCAACACCCTCTGCGCTCTCGAAAAGGCTGCTTACTCCGTCCTCATCCAAATCCGGGCTATCCATCATCCAATCATGCACGCCCCAATCCTCGGGATTGATTTCGTACTCCTCTTTGGCTGCTTCGATATTCTCTGCATCCCACTTGAGGTCAGCGCTGGCGGTGGCATTGTCGGCTATAGCCATTTCGCGCCCCTCCTTGCTATCTAAATCCACATCGGTACGCTTCGTTACTACCAGCTCATCGCCGGTGGTCTCCACGATAACGATTTTATCAAGACCGATCTGCGTTGCGGTCTCTACGATACCATTGCCGCCGATGATGCGGTTATTCTTATCCACAACGATACCACGAGCCGCACCATGCTGGCGCAGGCTCTTTTCCAGCAGGCTCATACCGTACTCGGTGTGCTGATTGAAGTTCTTATCGTCCTGAATCAGCTGCTCGATACTGCCCGTTATTACTTTACGTTCTGCCATATTATAGGGTATTAAAAATTTTGCGGTGGCAAAATTACAAAATTATTTTGACATACGCAAATAAATTGACATAAAAAATGCTAAAATCGCACATT
>JAGHRV010000041.1 GCA_018066175.1 Candidatus Colicola equi
CCTTTGCGCGGCAATAGACACGAATGTGCCAGTTGTGACCGTGCAGGTTTTGGCATTTGCTGCCATACGAGAGTTTCAACTTGTGCGATGCCGAAATCTCCATTTGCTTTGATACGTAGTACATAATATGATGAATTTGGTTTGCTTATTCCTCGTGGGTCTCCCGTGGGTCTCCCGTGGGTTGTTTGCTGGTTAGTATGTAGAAAAATGGTGTATCCAGTACCGCAAGACATAATTTCAAAAAATACTGCCCGAGGATCACGCCGAAGATATACGAGATTCCATCAGGTTGCCATAGATAGCCAAGACCGATACCGAATGCTATAATAGCATAAATGACGGTATCAATTATCTGCGAAGTCGCGGTGCTGGCATTATTCCATATCCAACGAAGTCCAGGCCGTGCTCCGAAATGGTTACGCAGTTTGTGAAATATCCACACATCCCATGATTGACTTGCGTAGTATGCGCAGAGCGAACCAAGAACGAACATCGGGGATTGACCGAGCAGCTTTTCGTAAGCTGCCTGCATGGATGGATCAACTGCGGGGGTGTATTGTGTAGCAAAGATGAGAGCCAACGCAAACAGCTGTCCGGCAAATCCTCTCCGAACCGCCTTGTTTGCTTCATTCTTTCCCCATAATTCGCCGATAACATCCGTACACAGGAAAGTAAATGCGTATGTGATCGCACCACCGGACAAAAGCATGGGGAAACCAAATAAGGTAAATCCAAGGTCTATCACTTTGCAGCCGACTACGTTTGATATAATAATGCTCACTACGAAAATGATATTGAGCATATAGAGGTTATTTTCATTCTTTTTCATAATTCCGGGTATTTATAGTCCTGATTACCGCAAGCCTTTTGATATTGCTGCTTTAGATATTCTATCGTTAGGCACAGGCCGTTGGTATTTATTTCGTTGTTGAGTTGGTTAATAGCATTCCATCTTTCGATACCGACCATATTTTGCACCATATCGGTTTTGATATTCTTTTGGTGATGCCCCTTGATGAATCCGTATCTTTTTGTGGATAAATAGGAGGTGCTATCTGCACTTGTGCAAAAGCGATTCTCATGCAGTAGCGCCAGTTCCGTACATCCAAGCAGGTGAATATCTATCTCCGGCTTCTTATTCTTAATGTAGTGGGCAAGTGGTGTCACCATGTTTTTCTTGTGAGCAAAACGCAGTTCCGGCACGGAGATTGCGATATAGTCGCTATACTCAATCAGGCGGTCAAGACCTTTCGGACCATCCTCGAGGTGAAAGACATTGATGATGCGATTGTTGGGTAGATCTTTTCTCATACGCTCTCTGAACTCCCAAGCCTGCTCCACACCCAGCACCTTTTGACAATCCACTTCCACGCAAGTCGCGCCCTGCCCGTTGGCCAGCGTAAACTCTACCAGACCGTCATACCATTTATTAATGATACTGCCATCCACTTTGCCTTTCTTTGATCCGAACATCAGCGTAAATAGGCCGGAGTCTTGAATCACATGCCTTTCATTCTTGATTATATGCTCGGGGATGAGTTTGTACGGATTCTCCTTTTGATATGGTAGCGGCATTATTGGCGCGGTGGACTTACCGAACACCATACGTTCCACAAAGGGATAGCAGGTGTATAGTCCATACTGAACGCCAAGAAGCCGAACCGCTTCATATTGGTTTTGCACCTCGCAGCCTGCGAGGTGCACCTTGATATTATCTGGTTGATGTAGCGCCGCCATAATTATCTTCTAATACGGTTACTTTACAAAGGTTACTATATCGCTCCATAAGGAGGTGTGCGAGGTGCTCGCAAGACCTGCCCCCCAATTCCATCGGGATACCGAATTGCAATCGTAGAAACGATTCTATTTCGTTCTGGCGCATATTGATCTCTATCTCCCGGTCTTCATCCTGCACATCAAAAGAGCAGCGGATAACAAAGAGATGTCTATGACGATTGCGTAGGTACGCACATTCCTTTGGAGCATTCTCCCACTTATGGAAGCCCTCGATTTGATTATATGTTTCTACAAAGCACCTCATTTTACCACACAACCTTTATAGTCAATAATTACGGACTCGATAAGCCCTTTAATGGTCTCTACATCGGAAGCATAGCACTCCGGAATAACAACGGACAATTTGATATCATTCTTCTCGGTATGCTGCTTCTCTTCAAAGAAACTTGCTACATCAATATCTTTCCCAGCCATCATCCAATCATGAACGCCCCAGTCCTCGGGATTGATTTCGTACTCCTCTTTGGCTGCTTCGATATTCTCCGCATCCCATTTGAGGTCGGCGCTGGCGGTGGCGTTGTCAGCCATAGCCATTTCGCGCCCCTCCTTGCTATCCAAATCCACATCGGTACGCTTCGTTACTACCAGCTCATCGCCGGTGGTCTCCACGATAACGATTTTATCAAGACCGATCTGCGTTGCGGTCTCTACGATGCCGTTGCCGCCGATGATGCGGTTATTCTTATCCACAACGATACCACGAGCCGCCCCATGCTCGCGCAGGCTCTTTTCCAGCAGGCTCATACCAGACTCAGTGTGCTGATTGAAGTTCTTATCGTCCTGAATCAGCTGCTCAATACTGCCCGTTATTACTTTACGTTCTGCCATATTATAGGGTATTAAAAATTTTGCGGTGGCAAAATTACAAAATTATTTTGACATACGCAAATAAATTGACATAAAAAATGCTAAAATCGCACATT
>JAGHRV010000023.1 GCA_018066175.1 Candidatus Colicola equi
TATTGCAACCACTCACGTAGATGCTGTCTCTGGAAACGTTGAAGGCATTAGCTTCTGAGGTCGGTATAGATGATATCGGCATCGCTGTTGCGCGACGATTGGACGATGAAGCGGCTTTTATGGACGATTGGATTGACCATGGTTGGCATGGCAATATGTCCTATTTAGAGCGCAATCGTAACTTGCGATACGACCCACGCCAATTAGTGCCTAATGCACAAACGGTCATTGTGTGTTTTTTGACTTATGCGCATTCGGGACATGATTACCACCGCGCAGTCAAGAGCAAACTATACGAATTAGAAGCCCTGCTGATAGAAAAAGGGTATTGCACGGCGTTAGGCACCCAAAATAAGTTCTGCGATAGTGCTCCGTTCTTAGAGCGGCGTTGGGCAGTAGAAGCCGGATTAGGATGGATAGGCAATAACCATCAACTCATTCACCCTACATTAGGCAGTTATGTGCATATTGGTGAATTGGTTATAACTGAACCGGTAGAAGCCCCTTCTATCACGCCTATCAAGTCCCTTTGTGGCACCTGCACACGCTGTATAGAGGCCTGTCCGGGACTGGCATTAGGGCAGAAAGAATGGGATGCCCGCAAATGCAAGGCATACATCACGCATAAGTGCTTAATTTGCCAACAAGTATGTCCGTTTAACGAACACATTAAATCATTATAGATATGGAAAAATTGAATAAACTGCGCATTGCATTAGCCAGCGACCATGCCGGCTATAATCTGAAAAAGAAAGTTGAAAAGTACCTGCTGGAGAAGGGGGCTTTCGTGCATGATTATGGTTGCCATTCTACGGAGTCTTGCGATTACCCTGATTTCGCTCACCCGATGGCTTCTGCTGTAGAAGACGGACTCTATGATTTCGGTATCGCCATCTGTTCGACGGGCAATGGTATCACGATGTCCTGCAACCACCATAAAGGCATTCGTGCCGCATTATGCTGGGATACTCAGTTAGCCGATTTGGGTCGTCGCCACAATAACGCCAACGTGCTAAGCATGCCGGCCAATTTTATAAGCGAAGAGAAGGCTATCGAGATTGTTAATACTTTCTTTAGCACCGACTTTGAGGGAGGACGACATGAGCGTCGTGTCAATAAAATCCCTTGCTAATCATCTTTGGGCACAAACTTGCTACGCACTCTCTCATATCGGAATAGAGTGCATAGCACCTATGCCCACTTTTCTATCCATTGAACCGGCTTCTTTCTGCCAACTCTCCTGCCCACAATGCCCCGTTGGAATGGCGCATTCGGCAGAGGGAACTAAGCGTGTGCTTATCGGTAGTATATCGGTAGTAGAAGCAAGGGTGAATAAACAGTCAGTCTTACCAATGGATCTTTTTCGCAAAATCCTTGCGGACTGCGAAGGGTATGTACATACGATTCAGTTCTATTTTCAGGGCGAACCGTTGCTGCATCCTCAATTGGCCGAGATGATTCGGCTCGCACACGAGGCACATATCTACACCACCACATCCACCAATGCACAGGCGTTAACACCTTTGTTGGCCGAACAACTCATACAGTCCGGATTGGATCGTATCATCGTTTCTATAGATGGTCTTAGCGAAGAGTCTTATTCGACCTATCGTCAGGGAGGAAGTTTGCAAAAAGCCTTGCGGGGATTGGTTTATTTGCGTGATGCCAAAGACCATTTGGGCGGACATACCCATATCGAATTGCAATGTCTGCGACTCAAATCCAACCAACACGAATGGGCTATGTTTGAGCGCAGTTATCATCAGATGGGAGCCGACAGCCTGACCCTCAAGACGGCGCAGTTTTACGATTATCAGCAGGGTAATCCGCTGATGCCAACCGATGAACGATTCTGCCGATATGCTCGTCAAGAGGATGGTACGTATCGTCCTAAAAACCGACCAAACAAAGTTCGCAAAACCTTCTTTCATAACCCCTGCTATCGCCTTCACACCGGCTGCGTAATCACCACCACCGGAGAGGTTCTGCCATGCTGCTTTGATAAGTCTGCCCAACACAGTTGGGGGTCTATCCGCGAACAGTCATTACGCGAGATATGGCAGGGCCACAAGGCACAACAATTTAGGCACCAAGTGCGTCTAAGCCGTGCCACTTTCTCCATCTGTACCAACTGTACAGAAAAAGAATAGTTTATAGAAAATTCCAGCGAATTCCCACACAAGGGTTGGCCATCCAACCTTCGCCCGTAAAATTGTACGACACCTCAATTTCTGTACCAATACATAAATTGGGGCATTTAAACCATTGACCGATACTATACCATAGTTGGGGTTCGGTCAAAAAAGTAAGGCCATGCCGATACGTGCGGTCGCCGTATAAATCAAAGAAACCACAGAAAGTGAGTCCCTTGGCGGTACAAAAATCTTGGCATCCCCATACAAAGGTTAATTGCAAAGGTACGGTGCTTTTAGGAACTCCTGTTGAATAGCGATATAAGAATTGCAAGGTAAAGGTGTTCTTGAAGTCTTGAGTGTGGAAGAAATATTCAGGTCCGACCAAAACTGTATTTTTAACGGAATAACCTCCTTCAACTTTGCGATTTCCATATATGCCACAACCACCATCATATTCCAAGTGAAGACTTAAGTCTTTGACCTTACTTTGTTTCCAGAAATTAAAGCTGCGACTAATCTCCCAATAAGCTCCAAAGGGCGTTTGTTCAGGATCTTTTTTACTGACTGAGTAGTCAAAATCCACAAAGAAATAGGTGGAACCCCAATTGTCCGGATGAAAAAGTTCAACGGTGGAAGTCACTCGCTCTGTACGATGATTTTCGCAAGCATTGCCTTTCCAATCACTACCAAAATCATAGAAGATTTGTATGTTGGCATCAACGGCCCATACCGGGCTGGCAGCAATAAGCAAGAGTGCTGTTAGAACGTGGTTTTTCAAGAGTATTTTTTTCATAAAATGCGATTTTACTCTGCAAAGGTACAGTTTTTTTGCCGAATAGACAAATTTTTTAGGACATTTTGCAAATAAATTTGCATACTTGCGATTTTTTTAGTAATTTTGTGCGCTAAATTTTGAATTATGATACTTGATAAATTAGAAAATGCGGATTTATACTTTGAGGCCGTGCCTCGTTTCCGCGAGTTCATGCAGTTCTTTAATGACAATGATTTAGAGGAACTTCCTGCCTGCAAGATTAAGTTGATGGGGGATGACCTATTTGTTAATATATTAGATTTTAAGGGTAAAGCCGAGAAGGATTGTAAGATGGAGGCGCACCAGGACTATATTGATATCCAAATTCCATTAGGAGATGATGAACAAATGGGTTGGAAGGCGCAAGAGGATTGCCAAGATGTGAGTGCAGAATATGACGAAGGCAAAGATGTTGAGTTCTACAAAGACAAGGCTACCACAATAATCACTGTGCCCAAAGGCCACTTTGTTGTTTTCTTCCCCTCCGACGCGCATCAGCCGGGCATCGCTGCCGGTAAATCCTACCGCAAAGTGATTGTAAAAACAAAAATATCTGAGAACTAAAAACCAACATATCCATGCTAAAATTAGTACAAAACGATCCGTATTTGCAGCCTTACGAAGGTGCTCTGCAAGCACGATTGGATTATGCCAAACGTCGTGAATATGAATTGACAAATGGTCACCCCCTCAATGAGTGGGCCGATGGATACCTGTACTTTGGCTTGCATAATGATGGTAAGGAGTGGATATTGCGCGAATGGGCTCCTAATGCGACCGCCATCTATGTGAAGGGCGACTTTAATAACTGGGATAAACGCGAAGAATGGCGACTCAAACGACTGGATAATGGTGTCTGGGAAGGCCGTTGGCCGATGGAGTGGATGCAACATGGGCAGTTATTCAAACTATTAGTGGAATGGCAAGGCGGCTATGGCGAACGCATCCCAAGTTATGCACAACGGGTAGTGCAAGACGATAATACCAAACTCTTCTCGGCGCAAGTATGGCTGGAACATCCTACAACAGCCAAACACAAGGCATTCAAGGGACTGAAAAAAGGTAGCCCATTATTCATATATGAGTGCCACATCGGAATGGGTGGCGAGCAAGAGAAAGTATCTACCTATGAGGAGTTTAGACAAAACGTGTTGCCTCGCGTAGCTGACTTGGGCTATAACTGCATCCAAATAATGGCTATCCAAGAGCACCCATACTATGGCAGTTTTGGCTACCATGTGTCTAATTTCTTTGCAGCCTCTTCCCGCTTTGGTACGCCCGAAGAACTGAAGGCGTTGATTGCTGACGCTCACGATAGAGGAATGGCGGTAATCATGGATATTGTTCATAGTCATGCCGTAAAAAACGAATTGGAAGGTTTGGGTAACTTTGATGGCACACCTTATCAGTACTTCCACGCCGGCGCACGACGCGAACACCCGGCATGGGATAGTTTATGTTTTGACTATGGCAAGACTGAAGTGCTGCACTTCCTGCTCAGTAACTGCAAGTTCTGGTTAGATGTATATGGATTTGACGGATTCCGTTTTGATGGTGTTACCAGCATGATGTACCTCAGCCACGGTTTGGGTGAGGACTTCAACGGCTATCCGGCTTATTTCAATGGCAACGAAGATGGAGATGCTATCTGTTATTTGACGCTGGCCAATAAACTCATTCACGAAGTTAAGCCGTGGGCTATCACCATTGCCGAAGATATATCCGG
>JAGHRV010000055.1 GCA_018066175.1 Candidatus Colicola equi
TCTTTACACACACGGGATTTTTTGAAATTTTTTTTCTTATAATCAGTGAGTTATAACTTTTTTTATTTTTTTTTTGAAAAAAGTTTTTGCAAATATAAAACATTTTTTTTAATTTTGCATCGTCAAAAAGAAAAGAATGTAACATTCAATTCTGGGACAAGAGCATAACACGTTGAAGACTTGGAATTTAGCGGAAAAATAATTAATGATTCATAATCATGAGGTCCCCAGTTCAATCCTGGGTCCCGCTACAAAAATTGAATAAAACGCTGGGTGTCAAAATTCTGACATTCAGCGTTTTTCTTTTGCTTATTTTGTTCCTCGAAAAATTTTCACCGTTTTAATTTTAACTTCAATGCTTAATTTCGTGTAAATTTGTTACGCTAAACCGTAACATTTTCGATAACACAAAACTCGAACTAAGCAATGAACTTCCGACCTTATATTTTATCCCATCAGCGACGCAGTGACGGTCGCTACAATGTGAAAATAAGAATAAGCCATCATGGCACTGTGGCGTATGCTCCTACCGAACTATACGTGAACGACTCGCAGATCAACACGGCACGCGAGGTGAAGGACCTGAAGGTGCTGAGGGTGTGTGCCGATATCATCGATGCCTACGAGGCTATTTGCCGTGAACACTACTTCGAGATAGCGGCGATGGATCACGCCAACGATGTGCGGGACTTCGTGGTGAGAAAGTCGCAGCCCTTCAGACTCAACTTCTGGACCTATGCCGACCAGGTAATAAGGCAACGACGCGAGACTGGTCACGCCAAGACCGCCGAGTGTATGCAGAGGTCGGTGAATGCTTTTCGGGACTACCTGAGAGTGCAACCCCTGGATATTACGACTATAACGCCATCGATGATACGACAGTTTCTCATACACCTTCAGACTCCGAGACGGGTGTGTCGTAGGGACCAGTTCGGCATCCTTCAGGTGCAGAGGCACGACGCCCTGTGCGAGTCGTCGGCCAAGGCATACGCCGTGGATCTGAGAACTATCTTTAACGAGGCCCGGGCCGAGTACAATGCCGACGACCTGAGGATAAAGAACGACCCATTCTTAGGGGTGAACCTATCGAGGAGGGCCAACGGTTCCGGAGGTTCCCGGGCTCTGGAGGTGGAGGATGTGGTGAGGATCTTCCACGCGCACCCTATCGATAAACTTCAGGCACTGGCTCGCGATGTGTTCTGCATATCGTTCGCGCTGTGCGGCGTGAATATAGCGGACCTCTACGCAATGCCTCCGCTGGTGGATGGCAGGGCCGAGTACTGTCGCGTGAAGACAGCAGGACGCCGCGCCGACAACGCGTTCATCAGCGTGGCTGTGCCTGACGATGTGGCCAAGGAGGTGTACGACTATCGCGCCCGGCTGTCGTCGGCGTATGCCTTCAGATTCAGGGAACTGTACAAGAGCAAGGATGGTTTCCTGAGGGCCGTGAACGATGGTCTCCATGCCCTGGCCAAGAGTCTGGGGATGCGGGATATAACGACCTATTATGCCCGGCAGTCGTGGGCCACGATAGCGCGAAATGTCTGCAACATAGATATCGCTGATATTTCTATGGCCCTCAACCATGTGGCCGAGAACCGCGTGACCGACCGATACATTAAGCCTGATTTCTCGCGGATCGACAACGCCAACCGCCGAGTGCTGGATGCAATAAAAGGTGCCATCATTTTGCCGAGGTCAGCAAAATGATAGCACCTTGCACTACTCTATCGCTGCCAGGAGTTCGTCCTCGTATGCCGTCAAGTCGGCGTCGGAGAAACGCGACAACAGGCTCCTCTCCTTCTTAGCCTCGATGAGCGCTCTCACCGAGGCCGGAGGATCGGCATACTGATAGACCGATTCTCCCTGAATAATGGAGAAGTCTCTTTCCCTCTGCGAGTTGTATATAAAGAACTCGCCCTGCATCACTGGGCGAGTGCCTCTGAATATGGTGAAGTACTTGCGCTTATCGTTGGAGACATGGGCGGTTTTGGCCCACGTGTAAATATCCTCCAGAGTCTGGAACTGGTGCTCCGCGCCCTGGAAGTCGAATATGTACGGCTCCTCGCTCTCGGTGCGGAGTTCTGTGGCACCAGCGCTGATGAGTGCCTGTCGCAGTTTCTCCACGCCATCGTCGCTGATGGTGTTCTTCCCCTGAAGCCATGTGTAGATGTTAGGCTTCGCAACACCTGACTCCTTCGCCAGCCAGTAGGCAGACTTGCCAAGGCGATTCAATGCTTCAGCAATTTTCTCTCTCATAATGTTTATGTATTGGTTTCGGGTGCAAATATAGGTATAATATTATACCTAACAAAATATTTTTTTTATGTTTTTCCTGTCGGGCAGCCATCCGCACCGCCACCCGCCCCCGCAATGATGATGCTTTTTCTCCTCTCAAAAAAATCGATTTCGCGAATTGATTGTTTTTTTATTATTATATATTATTATATTATGGGTGGATTTGCATCCACCCCTGAGGATTTGTATCCACCCCTGCGGATTTGTATCCACCCCTGCGGATGTGTATCCACCCCCTATCAACGAGAAAGGACCACCCGGGCAGATGGTCCTTAAAAAAAAAGTTAGATTTTTTTTGGTAGTTTAAAAAAAGCAACCTACATTTGCGCATCCAAATTCACGAAACACGGCATTAAATTGCCAAAGATATTTTAAAATTTTGTATGTGCTATGGTGGGGAGTGCGGAAACGTCCCGACGTCGTGAACGTAGGACACCTAAAGCCATACAAATTTTAATTCCTATTTCACGATGAAAAAATTTGTAGAAAAAAAATGTGGTGATTTTAAATATTATGTTTCAACCACCACCGACACCACCGACACCACCACAAAGCAAAAAGTTTTGGATTATTTAGACCAAAAAAAGAAAGAAGTAACGCAACGTATTCTAAAAGGGCAAGGGACATTTGCCTCTTATGATGTGTTAATAGAACTTTGTAAAATGATGGGCAATGTTTCATACTTGCTTTCATAGCATAACAAAGCAACACACACCACACAAAAAAAGCCGTTAACAACGTGTTAACGGCTTTTTTTTGTGTGGTTAGGCAATAGACAAGTAATAAAGTAAACCATCCGCCGCCGCCCACCCCCGCAATGATGATACTTTTCTCCTCTCAAAAAAAATCGTTTTCGCGAATTGATTGTTTTTTTATTATTATATATTATTATATTATGGGTGGATTTGTATCCACCCCTGCGGATTTGTATCCAGCCCTGCGGATGTGTATCCACCCCTGCGGATTTGTATCCACCCCCTATCAACGAGAAAAGGACCACCCGGGCGGATGGTCCTTTCTCATTGATGTAACTGCGACAATTTGTCGCAGTTAGGTGCCTATTTTCTCCATGGATTCTCGGCCGCCATCCTCGTAGGTCCCTCCTCCTGGAGGTTTCTGACAAGGCCCTTCAGGAATGCTATCTCATCGGCCTGCTCCTTAATGATTCTGGTCATGGCCTCGATGGCGGCTGGCGTCGCACTGTCGTCGGGATGGCTGGTGGCCGTGGTGTCGTGGTGGGAATCCCCCACCAGCATCTCTCCCTCGCCGGTGATGAGCCAGGAGGCCGAGAGCCCCGGCAGATAATGGTGGCATCGCTCGATATCGATGGTATTGCGGGTGCGCCATCCGCTGATGGACTGCGGGAGTATGTGGAGCAGACGCGCCAACTGCGCCGTGGATCCACCGCCAAAGTGGGCACACAGTGCGTCGATCTGCGCCGCGCGGTCCACCTCGGGGATAGGCTCCTCGATGACGGTGTACTCCGCCGCCAGTCTGGGAGACTCGGCGCCAGAGGCCAGCATGCTGCCCTCCCCCGTCATGAGCCAGGCGGCGGAAACCTCGGGAAATTTATTCCGCAAAAGGTCTAAATTGTAACGATTTTTTGTTCTCCAGGCATATAATTGCTTCAATTCTATGCCCAAAAACGCTGCAAAATCAGCCAAATTCTGAAAATTTTTGTACTGCTGTAGTTTGTTGAGTATTAAAGTCTTATTCATAATTTATGTATTATTTGTGATTTTGCTGGCGTAAAAAGTTCATAAAAGATTTGGAATTTATTCCGTAATAGTTATAACTTTGTAGCAGAAAATTAAGCAAGAAAGTCATAATCATAACACGGTTATAAGATAAAAAAGGAACAAATTTATAAATAATTAATTTACAAGCAAAATGAAATACAGGAGAATACTCGTGGACTTCGGCGTCACTTCCCTTATCGCGCAGACGCTGGGTGTAGCCCGTAAGACAGTAGAGAGTGCGCTGATGGGGAAGGTAACTATTAAGTTTGAGGAAATCAGAAAACTCGCCACCGAGCAATACGGCGGCATAACATTGTAACGCCATGGAGATATCAGAATCGAAACTTGAGCAACTGCTGACCAGGGCCAGCGAGATGGGTGCCGTGAGGGCCCTGGAACACCTCGTGAAACTGGCTCCCTATGTAGGGCAGAGCGAGGCCGTACAGGTGTATGGCCGCACCAACGTGGAGAACTGGGTACGCGACGGGAAGGTGAAATTCGAAGAGGTACGAGGCCGTATCCGCATCGACCGTGACGATCTCCTGAAGGCGGCATCTATCAGCGAGATGGCATGATATGGATATCACAGAGGAGAGAATACTCAACAGCGGTCTGGGAGTCAACATTATCGACGTGATAGTATATGACGTGATAACGAGACTGATGAGCGACCTGAGGAGGATAGACTTTTGGCAGACAGTGGCGCAAAATGATAAGTTTTGCAAACTATCATACTCCGAGATATTCGGCAATGTGAAATACCGTCTGTCAGGCATCTGCAACAACCACGACAGCGTGCGTAAACGAGTTACCCGGCTCATAGAACTGGGACTATTCGAGAAGTATCCGTCGGTATCCACACTGATGCTCCGCCCGGGTCCAAACCACCACCTACTTAACCAATACGACCAACTTGAAATTGAGGTACAAATGAATAGCAGACCACAGAACATGGAGGAGGTACAGCAGTACTTCACCGAGAACAATATGGCAGGCGCCAGCGCATTCTACAACTACAACGAGAAACGCGGATGGTTGGCGTCGGGTCGCCCGATGAACGACTGGAGACTCTATGCCAAGAAGTGGGTAAACTATTCGAAGCCGAGGGTCTCCACGGCCAAGGCGTCCTCTCCCATCAAGGCGGTGTCCTCTTCCTTGCCACTATCGGCCGCGCCCGACGTGTGGATGGGATTCAGTCCTGAGATTCAGGGCAAGTACAAGGAAGGCAAACTTCCGAACGGCGACAAAGTATATATCCTGAAGGCCTCCTAACGAGGCATACGTAAACATTTATTAACAAAAAACCCACCAACGAGCGGCAGTCTGAAAAAAAATGCTCGAAGGTGGGGCTAATACCAAGTAAAAGCGATGGCAAATGTAAAAGAAATTCTTCAAATCGCCAAATTAAATTTGGCTGCGGAGGCTGTTGATCAGATGACACTCCGCAAGAAGGCCGACGAACTGGGCGGCCTTATCAAGACCTTCATAGGTCTCAGACTCATCACACAGGCGGTGAGCATTGCGTCGGGATTCCTCTTCTTCTACTACACCATGAGAGGATTCATAAGCGGATTCACCGGTTCCGACATTGTAGCCGCCATGCTGGGCATACTGATACTCATTGCGATAGAGTTCAGTGTTCAGTACACAGTAACCAAGGGAATCAAGTTCGCCTACCTGAAGAACGGCAGGCTGGCCACGGGACTGGGACTTCTGGCCGCAATGTTCTTCAGCATCTCGTTCTACATAAGCACACAGGGTATCTACCTGGCATTCACCGACACCACCGACAAGGTAGTGAACGTGGACGAGGGCTATGCCGACGAGAAGGCGATGATAATAGCAGAATACGACCAGCGTATCCAGGAAATGAAACAGGACCTGGAGAAGATAAAGGCTCCATCCTGGAACAAGGGCAACCTGACCACGCCACAGCAGGAGCAGATGGCCAAGACCCGCGCCGAGATCAACAGCCTCTACGACGAGAAGGCCGCCGCGCTCAGCAGGCTGAAGGCCGACCACGAGGCAGAACTCGCCAGCGTGGAGGGCAGCGCCGAGAAGCAGGCCTCCGACTACTACCTCTACGTGTGCATCATCCTGATGATGGAGTTACTCACCAACGGACTCATCACACACTGGTATTATGAGATAAAGCGCGAGGAGGACCCAGGCCTCGCCATCGAGGACGAATACAGCACGCTGCTGGAACAGCAGCAGAACAACATAAGGGCAACATTCTTCAACGACAGTGTAGATTGCCAGAGGGAGATAGTGGCGCAGTTGCAGAACATACGCAGCCAGCGCACAGCCTACACCCCTACCCTACGAGACTATCAGATAGCGGCGTCAGCGTCGCCCCACATAGTAGGCAGCCGTCCTGAGATCGGCCGTCCTTCAACCACACTATGTAGCGCCGATGGCGAGGCTCCCACCGCTGATACTGATAGCGGCAACAACGACGAAAGTTTAGTACGGCCTTCCACAACCACGGCTCCCACGGATGATCCCGTCAGCGCCGCCGATCGCTCCAAGAAGCATCCGGTGGTCCGTGGTTTTTCCCAAAACTCCAGCGAGTACGGAGATTTTTGCGAGGATGGTAAGTTCTACAAGATACAGAGGCTGGAATGTCCGCCGCTGAATCCCGAGTACGAGGCCGCAGCCCGCAAATGGGAGCAGAATCAGGCGACGCTCACTCCATCCGATCCCGAGGTAAACGGCTACGCTACGGATAATACGGATAATACGGATACTACGGATAGCACCCCCCCACGTTTATCCGTGGGGGCTGAAAATACGGATATTACGCATATCCCGACCTTTGACAAGAACGGCAAGCCCATAGCCGACGGATACTGCCACTGCTGTGGCAAGTCGCTGGCAGGCATGAGGGCCGATGCCAAGTGGTGCAGTCCGGTATGCAGGGCAAAGGGCAACGGCTTCAAATCCGTTAAGCCCGCCTACTTAAAGAATTAGTTTAAGTACATATACCAATAATCTAACTATCCAGGCACCTCGCCTCGGAATATTCGTAAAAGAATGTGAGGTGCCGTTTTTTTTACAAATCAAGTACAGTTAACCGTAGAATTTCAGTTGCTTACGGGGCTAAAATAGGGGAGACGTTTACCAGATTTCCGTCTCCCTTTTCTTAACAGACTATCGATATGGGAAAACAGATACAGAAACCTACAGAGCCAGCATATATCCACAAACCTCTCCACGATCCCGCGCTGGAGAAACTGGTGCTCGGCGAGATAATACTCTCGGAGAGCGCCGTAATGGCCCAGAGCATAGGCATAGTGGCCGAGTCGTTTTACGACGAACAAAACAGCAAGATCTATCAGGCCATCGACGCGCTGGTGGATAAGGGCAGACCGTTAGATTTGGCCACGGTGGCCTTTGAGGCCATGAAGTCGGGCGTGGAGGCCTGGTATGTCAACGAGTGCGCTCTCGAAGCAACCTCAACAGCACCCAATCACAGCATCCACTGCATGCTCCTTCAGCAGTTGTATATCAGCCGAAGGACACTCCAGATGGGAGAGGAACTCGCCGCCAAGTCGGCCGACCGCGCCAACGACGTGGCCGATATTCTCGCCTGGATTCAGGAGAGCACCGACCGCATCACTCAGGGACTATCGGCAGGAGTGGATGCCTACGAGACCGTGGTGGAGCGCACGGTGCAGTCCATCACCGAGGCCGAGAAGCGCATGGCCGAGAATCCCGACGGCATAGCCGGCATCTCCACTGGACTCAGGGAATACGACAACGCCACAGGCGGGCTCAAGGGCGACGAACTCACCATACTGGCGGCCCGTCCATCGATGGGCAAGACCACGGTGGCGCTCCAGATGGCCTACAACATAGCCGCACAGAAGAGACCAGTGGCCGTGTTCTCGCTGGAGATGGGGCAGGAGAGCCTCTGCAAGAGGCTGATATCCCTGTCGGAACTCACACCTCTGAAGCCACTGGTGAACGGCGGACTCGATGGCGACGCCTGGCGGAAAGTGGACCGCCATGTGGTAAGAAGCAAGAATCTGCCGATATACCTGCTCGATACACCAGGCATATCCATCACCGATATCTGCGCCCGCACCAAGATGATGGTGGAGAGATTCGGAGTACAGGCCATATTCGTGGATTACATAGGCCTGGTATCTAATCCATCACTCACCGCCCGATCGAGGGAACAGGAGGTGGCACAGATATCCAGGAGACTGAAACAGTTGAGCCGAGAACTCCATATCCCGGTGGTCTGCCTGGCGCAGGTGAACCGAAAGGTAGAGGATAGGGGAGGCGACAAGAGGCCATGGCTGAGCGACCTCCGCGAGTCTGGATCCATAGAGCAGGACGCCGACAACGTGACATTCCTGCACCGACCCGAGAAGTACGGCATCACCGAGTTCAGCGACGGCACCAGCACGGCAGGCTCCATGCTCCTGATAATAGCCAAAAACCGCAATGGCGAGTGCAAGGACGTGAATGTACACGTATTGCCTGAATACACAAGCGTAGTAAACTGGTAAATCCTTTTACGAAAAAGAAACACTTAAAAAAATCGAATTATGGCAGAAAAAATGAATCGTGAACGGCAGATCAAGATCCTGAAGAAGTTGCATAGGTTGCAGATCAAACACATTGGTGTAAAAACGATGTGGGTAGAAACAGACAGAGACGATTTGTCGGTGGAATTAATAATAATAGAAGAAGACGAAAAAAAAACAGCGCGTTACTACTTCTATGAATTCTATGGCGATGAGCGAATAGAAGAAGAATTCGCTAAATTAGATAAATATTTAAAAGGACATTAAAATGACAATGATGACAAAACATGCTATGGTGCTGACAGCGGTACCATACGACGATTTCAAGAATGACGTACACAAGCGAGGAGTACTGAGCAGCGACTTTGGATCCAAAGCCATCGAAATAAGAGACTATCATGTACAGGTATACAAATTGAAGACTACGGGATTTAGCGAGGTTCTTTACGTATTCCATTTCGTATCCAAGGCCCACCCCGACCACTCGTTTAATACTGTATTCGGTGGCGATATTGTGGGATTTACCGAGAAACAGTTGGGGACCGTGGCGAAGCATTTTCTGCAGGCGTGGGTGGACTCCCCCAGAAGGCCCGAGAAGATAGAGGTACTGTGGGATGCGGAGGAGATAGTTCTCTCCTCCAGAATCTATATGAACGACTTCCCTAAGGAGGATCCGGGGGCTAAGGCAAGAAACTCGAAAAAGAAATAATTTACAACGAACTTATAAAAACTACTACACAATGGAAAACGAAAAACTGATCAAGGAAATCAACAACACCCGCACCTCCGTCCTCCTGAGCCTGGAGAATCTCCAGAGAATGCTGGAGGAGAACGACAAGTGGGCATCCAGCAGTCTGGTGGAGACTGCAAGAGTGATAGTAGGGCTCGATCTGAAGAAGGCCCTGGAGCGACTCACGGTAGTAATAATATTATTACTAACCATTCCCACAATGGCCGGGGCTCAGACCTACAGTGCCATCCGCGACCCACAGCCCGTGGTGGTAACGGTGACCGACCACGTAACCTACACCATGGAAGGAGAGAGGCTCCACGGGGCCATAGCCCGCGAGAGGGAGATCTCCATCGAGGGACGACACGCCATGATGGGCAAGTTCAGAATGACCATAATGAGCATACAGGGCAGTCACATACTGCTAAGCGACGGCAAGTACATGCACGACTTTAAACTCATAGACAATGGAAAATCAGACATATTGCGAGGCCTGCGCATATTGGCAGAAGGAGACCAAGGCCTGTAGTCTCCAGGAATGCGAAAGAGAGGGCGACCTCGGCGACTACTATGCCAGCGAGCGAGCCCTCATATACACAGAGTAAAACCATGAAGATATCAACGATCAGAAAGGAACTGGAGATACTACTCATCCATGTAAAGGCCCTGGAGGAGGGGCTCTGCGTTCCAAAGATGAAGCGAGACGGCGACACTACGACGCTGAGGCAGCGTCAGATGTCGTATGCCATCACCAGGCTCGATCCCATGAGGAAACGCATAGAGGAAATGCTGAGGGCAGGACAGGGGCTGGTGGCCATATCGGCCATCTGCAATATATCCCGAAACTATATGGGTATGTACGTAGCCAACGTGCTCCACGCCGTTAAGATAATGAACCGTGGCTGGGTGTTCCTGACTCCCGAGCAGCACAATGTGTACCGCAACAGCAACCTTATGAAGTGGATTCAAGAACAGTATTCGCCGGTCAGCATCGCCAAGGAACTGGAGGTGGACGTAGAGGTGGTGGAGAGCGTGGCCGAACTCCGTAAGTTGTATTACAATAAAAAAGCAAGGAAATGGAATCACATAGACTCATGAACATAGAGCAGGCGGCGAGCCTGATACTCGGCAAAAAAGTGACACCTATTTTTTCGCCCATATTGCCATCGCACAGGGAAATGGTGAGTCAGGTATTGATACCGCAGGCCCCGGCAAGGAGAAGACGCAGGCTGATATCCAAGGCGACATTCGCGCAGGGTCTTATGAGCGATCCCGAGATTCAGGTGTCGTTCATCAGCGCCATAGAGGCCACCATGATATCGTTTTCCCTGATATCGAGGCTCGAGGACGAGTTCGAGAAACTGGGACTCTACAAGGGCGCGGCCAAGAAATACTGCGAGATGGCCCGCAGAGCGTTCCAACTGTGGAGAGCGAGGGTATTCCCCGACAAGCAGGTGGAGAAGATACTCCACTTTGTGAACATTCACCTGGCCGACCATCTGCTGGAGTACCGCATCTACTACCACGCACAGGCCTACAACCACGCCGCCAGTTATGGCTGTCAGGTGCCAAACCTGATGGCGGCGCACTATGCCTGCTTCGAGTTCGCGGCATACGCCCATGCCACCATACAGGGCACATTCCACGGCAACGACGTGCACACGTTCTCCCCGGTGGAGATGATGCGCGCCATCTGGAGCACCATCGACGGCCTCTGCTATCAGGCCGAGCGCGAGGTGAAGTGGGATGAATCCGAGGCCCTCAAGCAATTGCGCGAGCGCATGACCAACACCATCATCCAGGATGCAATAGCCATCCGCGAGAGGATGGCCAACACTATGGTCTCGGAAATGTAGGCGCCCCCTGAGGGGCACGGCCATCGGCGCGCATCCTGTTGTGGAGTTCGTGGTGGCAGGCCTCGCACAGACTTTGGAGGTTGGCATAGTCGTATGCCAGGTCCTTTCTTGCAAGATCATCATCCCCGGCGGTGGATATGGGCACAATATGATGCACCTCCACTGCCGGGGAAATGGTGTTTTTCTGGAGGCACCGTTCGCAGAGCGGCTGTTCCATAAGTTTTGCGGCGCGGATCTCGCGCCAGAGTCGGGTGTTGTAGAGGTCGTGAATGGCCTTGTTTCGGCCGTGTTTTTTGCACTCCGAAATTTTTTTTTTCGGCCTGAAAATCGTTGGCATTTTTCGAAAAATTTTGACGGTAAAACAATCGTATTAATTTTGCGCAAATGTAAGAAAAAAAACACCCATAATGAATTAGTTTTTGGTTTTAATAAGTTGTTTGCGCCCGGCAGGCGCCGGGCTTTTTTATTAGAGATAGGAGGAGAATATGAAGATGGAAATTGGCAAGGGTGTCGATAAGGGCATCCGCAAGTACATTGCAGTATGCGAGGAGAAACTCAAGGCCACATTCGGCGAGCACGACGCGCGCTGGATGCTGCCACTTAAGATACTCGCCGACAACCTGGAGATATACGAGGATCTCCACGAGAAGGTGCTCACCGTAGGCACCACCTACAAGAGCAACGGACTCTGGAAGGTGAATCCGGCGCTCGATAGATTGCAGGCCGTGCAGGTGAGGATAGAGGCCGCCTACAAGGAACTGGGCCTCACGCCATACGCACAGACCAAACTCAAGAACACGGCCGACGATGGCCAGTTGAGCCTGTACGACCTCATGGGCGATCCCGCACCGATAAGGATAGCAAATTAATCATATCATGAACGAGACTATAGAAGTAATCGATAAATTCGGATTTCCGATAGCGGCGGCCGTGGTCCTCTTCTGGATCCTTGTCAAGGTGATGCAGAGCATGCAGAGGCAATGGCAGGAGACTCAGGCAAAATACATTGAGCATCTGGAAAAGACCTCGGCCGAGCAGATGAACGTGATCAAGGAGAACACGCGGGCCATGCTGAGGCTGGCTGACGTGCTCCTGGAGTTCTCGCGGAAGTTCAACCTCGAAAAGAATGAAGGCAAATGACTACAGCAAGTATCAGGAATACGCCAACGACGTAATAGGAGGCAAGGTGCATGCCTGTCTGTACGTAAGGCAGGCATGCCAGCGGTACCTCCAGTTCTTCGACCGCTACGAGTTCAGGACCGACAAGGCCGACAAGGCCGTCGCCTGGATAGAGCGGCTACGGCATAGCGTGGGATCATTCAGCGGCCAGCCATTCATACTGCTGCCGTATCAGCGCTGGATAGTGTACAATGTGTTCGGATTCTACCATCCCGGCACCGATAAGCGCGTGATACACTACATATACATTGAGTTGGCCCGTAAGAACGGCAAGACCGCGCTGATGGCCGCCATCTGCCTGTATATGCTGATAGCCGATGGCGAGGCTGGCAGCGAGGTGGAGTTGCTGGCCAACAGCCGCGAGCAGGCTAAGATATGCTACAAGGCCGTAAAGGACTTCACGCTGAAACTCGACAGCAGGCAACGCTATCTGAAGGCCTACAGGGACAATGTGACATTCGACGCCACCAACAGTTTCCTGAAGGTGCTTGCGAGCGACTCGATGGGCAACGATGGATACAACAGTTACTGCTTCGTGCTCGACGAGGCCCACAATCAGAAGTCCTCGGAACTCTGGGACGTGATGACCTCAAGCCAGGGCATGAGAGACAACTACCTGGCCATAATAATCACAACGGCAGGCTTCAACATGTACTGGTTCTGTTATGCCGCGCGTCGCACCTGCATCGAGATCCTGTCGGGAGCCACCGATAACGACAGCCAGTTTGTGGCCATATACACGCTCGACGAACTCGACGACTGGCACGACTCCAGCGTATGGGGCAAGGCCAATCCGAGCCTCGGCGTCACGGTGAGGGAGTCGTACCTCCAGGAGCAATACAAGAACGCGCTCCTGCTCACCGAGACCGAGACCTCCTTCAGGACCAAGAACCTGAACCAGTGGGTGGGCTCGCTGAATATCTGGCTGAGCGCCGACCTCCTGCTGAGATACACGCATGGCGTGGATATCAGCAAGTACGCAGGTCAGGCCGCCATGATGGGAGTGGACCTCTCCTGCAACGACGACCTCACGGCGGTGGCCGTGATGATACCCACCACCAGCGACGACGACGGTGCTCCTCTCTACGTGTTCAAGGTCTGGTATTTTCTCCCTGAGAGCGCACTCCAGGAGAAGAGCAACAAGGAACTGTATAAATTGTGGCACCGCAAAGGTGAACTGATACTCACCGAGGGCAACTGTATAGACTACGACTACATAACCAAGAAGATGCACGAGATAGCCGACTATCTGCTCATCGACAAGGTGGCCTACGACTCCTACAATGCCACGCAATGGGCAATACAGGCCACCGAGCAGGGTTTCCCGCTGGAGCCATACTCTCAGGCGCTCTGGAGTTTCAACAGGCCCACCAAAGAATTCGAGAGGCTCCTGAAAACTGGCCGTGTGGTAATCGACAACAACGAGATCACGCGCTGGTGCTTCGGCAATGTGTATCTGAAGACCGACCACAACGAGAACGTGAAGCCCGTGAAGGGCGAGGGCTCGCAAAACAAGATAGACGGCGTGATAGCCATGCTGGAGTGTCTGGGAGCATACCTGAACACTCCACGCTATGCCAACAGCATCTACGCCGTGTAACCATAAAAAACTAAGTCATGTTTGAAAATCTCAAGAGAATGTTCACACGATCCAAGGGCAAGGAGACGCAATGCGCACTGGCCGACGCGCTGCTCTACGCCAGCGCGCGCAAGGGTGATGCCATGCGACTGAGTTCCGTGAACAGGGCCGTGCAGATAATAAGCGACGGCATCGCCAGTCTCCCGGTGAGGGTGAGGGATACAGGAGGCGGTCAGGGTGAACTCATGGACCATCCTGTAAACTTCTACTTCAACGGCCATCACTCCAGGAGCACCATCGACAAGTACCACCTCATGAAGCGGCTGGTGACCGACATGCTCCTGAAGGGCAACGGCTACGCGTATATCCAGCGCGACACACAGGGCAAGTTCTATGCGCTGCGCTATCTTCAGGATGTAACAGTATTGTACGACAGCGCACACGACACGCTCACATACAGCCATCAGGCACTCGGCATCATTGATCCGGCCGACATTGTGCATCTGCGCCATCACACCAGCGATGGCATCACGGGCCGAGGCGAGGCACAGTTCGCCGTAAACAGCATAGGCCTGAGCACGGCCACCGAGCGCAGCGCCGAGCAGTTCTTCGCGTCGGGATGCAACCTTTCTGGCATACTGAAGGTGCAGGGCAACCTCACCGAGGCTCAGAAACAGCAGATCCGCAGTTCCTGGAAGCAAGCCTACAATAGCGGCGATGGTAGCGGACTCGCCGTATTGCCCGGCAACATGGACTACCAGAGCATACAGAAGTCGGGCGCCGAGGCTCAGATGCTGGAGACACGCGGATACAATGTACAAGACATTGCCCGATTCTTCGGCATTTCGCCGGTACTCTTGGGCGACCTGAGCCACGGCAACTTCTCGGCCATCGAGAGCGTGCAGAACCAATTCGTCCTGCATACGCTGAGGCCATTCGTGAAGGCCATAGAGAGCGAGTTTTCAAGGAAACTGCTCACGCCACAGGAGATATACCTCACTGTGGATCTCGATGAGACCGACCTCCTGAAGAGCGACAAGGCGGCCATAGCCAGTTACTACGGCAGCCTGCTCCAGAATGGCGTGCTCTCCATCAACGAGGTGCGTCACGAGATGGGGCTCCAGGAGGTGGAGGGCCTCGACAAGCACCTGATAGCATACACCAATATCCAGGACAACACTATCAATGGGGTAGGAGGCCCAGAGAGCGATGAGACAGCACAATAGACAGTCGGATATGGCCATACGTGTAATAGTGAGGGATAGCGAGTGCAATGTGATAGACTTCACCGACAAGACCACCGTGGCCGACTACAAGATACGGGTATTCAGCGCTCAGGATCCTGATACCATGATAGAGCGCACCACCGGACAGGCGCCCCAGTGCAGGGTGCTGATAGATTCCAGCGAGTTGGATCCACTGCCCGGCGGTCAGGTAATGGTGTCGGTATGGCTCAGGTTCGTGGCCAGCGAGATGCCCGACGGCAAGTTCGATAGTTATAACATTATACCTACAGATATCTATCTCGATGAAAAGGAGGTGACGGAATGATAGCAGAATACAGCGTGAATGTGGTGCTGGATAGCGTGGCACTGCGCCCGGCCAACAGCGGCATCGCCGATATCACCTACAGCCCATCCACAGAGCAGGGCGGTGTAAACGTGATGCACGTGATGCTCACCGACAGCCGGCAGTACAACTTCGACATAGTGAATGGACTCCCCGGCCCGGTGGGTCCCAAGGGAGATCAGGGCGAGCGCGGTCCCATGGGCGAGCGCGGTCCACAGGGAGAGCGGGGCATCCCCGGCCCGGTGGGTGATACTGGTCCAAGAGGCATCCAGGGAGAGCGAGGCCCTCAGGGAGTGCCCGGCGCCATAGGTCCTCAGGGCCCTCAGGGACTCACGGGCCCACAGGGCGCGGTAGGTCCCGAGGGTGCGCAGGGTCCTCGAGGACCGCAGGGTATCCCCGGCATCCAAGGTTCCAAGGGCGACAAGGGCGACAAGGGCGAGAAAGGAGACAAGGGAGATCCTGGAGCGACTGGTCCGCAGGGCGAGAAAGGCGAGAAGGGCGATACAGGCGAGCGTGGCCCTCAGGGACCGCAGGGCATTCAGGGACCGCAGGGTCCAATAGGCCCACAGGGACCACAAGGTCCTCAGGGCATTCCCGGCCCGGTGGATCCATACGTGCACGTTAGCGGAAATCTTGACTCCGTGACCGACGACCTCGGCCTGGCGTGGATGAACGTGAGCAAGGAGAGCCGAGAGTTTGGGCATCTGTACAAGAGGGATGGTCAGGAGATAGTAATACCCGAGGATACATATTATTACGTCACGACAGAGGATTACAACAAGTATGACGAGTGGGATATACCGACAGAGCGAAAACTCTATGAGTTCGGCACGAAGGAACTCGCTCCGACAAAGAGATTTTGCAAGTACAATCTCATACCATACAAACTCAATACTGACGGAACGAGAACGCTTGCATCAGAGGTGTGGAGCAACTGGGCAACCTCAACCGATCACGGATTGTTTTTAGTGATAGGTTCAGAGGAGGAGGCATCATTCCTTTCAATGGATAACTATGCAACGTTCGACAATCCGCAGGTGACAGTCAAGAGCGCTACGGAATTCGAGATAAGACACTACAATAACACACATTACAGCGACATGGTGACTGTCGCTACATACGATTCGGATATTGACTATTCGGTCTATACGTTAGGTTGTGGCGGTTTTGCTTACTACTTGGAACGTGGTGCACAGCCTTACAACTCAGATGTTGTATTGTGCGAAAGAGATAACGTGACTGCTGAAACGATATTCCACACCAATTTTCGAGATATGCTGTCAAATACTTCGATGGTTGTGGTTCGAGGCCTGGAACAGCTCGTAAAACTTGAAACATGGGAAAGCGAAAAACTTTCGGATGGCGGATGGAAAGACGTTTACGACACCTCCACAATCACAGCCGACATATCAGCCGAGGTACAGCGAGCCACGCAAGCCGAAAGCGCACTATCAACGAGGATAGACGGCAAGGCGGACGCAAGCACTTGGAGCACAAACCTCAAAAATCAGATAGACAGCGACCATACGACATTGAGCGGACTATCAGCAAAGTGGACGGATATTCTGTACTCGCAGATAGACGCAGACCACACCACGTTAGGAACTCTCAACACGTATCTCAGCACCGACAAGCAGGGGAAGATTGACGATGCTGTTGCAAAGGCTCATCAGCAGAATACCGACACGCAACTAAAGGATGGTATGCTGTATATTGATGCAACCACAAAAAACATTCACGTTAAAAATGGAGTTTATGTGGCAGGTGATGTTGTTGGCACTAACGGAACCCACCGACTCTCTCAGAAACTCAATGGCAATATGCAATGCACCTACGACACCGCAGAGGATTTAATCGCAGATATGGCGAACATTCCCGAGGGTGCGTGGTGTGCGATAATCAACACACATTCGGCAGGAGTTTCGGCACAGAGTGATGATGATATAATTGAATAACTTTAAATTCAGATACTATGATTACAGAGGAATATTTTGGAGCGAGCGGAGCGTTCTTTACCGAATGCACAAGGCTTGCAAAGGCGTGTGGAAGTGATGCGATTATTACCGCAACTTTCCACCTTATCAGCAAGGAGACAATCAGCGTGTCGCAGGTACTCAATGCGGAGACCAACAAGGCAGAGTGGGTGATGAAACCCTACACGGACAACGGAATGCTTTGCTGTCAGGTCGCCAACGTGGACAATACCGAGAACATAGACGCACAACACGCAAGGACTACCTCAGTCTATCGCAAGATACACATTTCGATAGAGCGTATCGGCTATGTGGAAATATCTTGCACCAAGTCGGTAGTTACTGAGAGGGCAAACAAGCAGGAGACTGCGGAGTAATCAACAATCAACAGAGTATTAATCAGCCGTGGAGCAATTCACGGCTTTAATTTTTAGAGGATGAAAGTAAAGGTTTATGAAGGCTTGAAGGCTGACAGATTTACATATATTGATACCAATATGTCGTATTTGGAAAGATACGTCATTAAAAGCAAGTGGAAACTTGTAAAGGGTGATATTCATACAAGCAATTATCCGCCTATGTATGGTGCCTCAAAAGTATCTCCACAACACATGAATAATGCGAGATATTGGTATATAAACGCAAATAATTATAACCTAATCGAAACACGATTTTGGGATGGATTAAGTACAAAGGCACTGCCATATACTGAAATAGCGGAAATTGTTGATACGCCGCACGGATTTAGTTTTAACGGAGAAAATTATAATTACGAAAGACTAAGCGGAGATATTCAAGAAACGATTGAGGTGCTTCAATTCGAGGGCCATAGAAGTGTTCCACGCTACCATACTTGCAATTATTTCATAATAGAGGATAATGGAACAGAAATTCTCCACCTCGTTCCCTGCCTTACCGAAACCAACGAGGCTTGTATGATAGACCTCCTAAGCGGAGAACTCTACCGAAACCAAGGCTCAGGCGCATTCAGCGTAGAGGGAGAGTGCCTTTATGAGTTTGAAACTCCTGCGATTAATAGGATTATGAAAAAGCCGTCAATTGTTGTGAGGCTTAGGGGATGGATAAAATCTAACCGAGAAGGAGATAAGATAAATGTTGATTTTCCGCTCAATCCAAATACTCCTATAAAGGCAAAGATTATGCTGAATATGTCGGAGCAATACCCACACAACGGCAGACACTTTTTCCGATTTGACGGCTACGATTATGCCTTTTACGGAAATGGAAATGAAGTTAATCCTATAAGGTTAGCAGTATGGAGCGTATATAGTCAGTATAATAAAAATTACGTAGCAAAAAACGGAGCGACAGAAGTCGAATTTTACTCAGATAGAGTAATTACAGAGTTTGGCAATTATACGTGGAATGCAAGCCGAATGTCTATGATGTTGCAAAAACATATAGGGGATGCACAATGCCAAGATATTATAATTGGAGAGGTATGGCAAGATGGCGTTTTCCACCTCCACCCTTGCGACATTCTCCTACACCCAACCCTACCACCTCAGTCCGCAATGATAGACTTGCTGACGGGCAAACTCTACACCAACCAAGGCACAGGACAATTCACTTGCGAGGGCGAGGATTTGGGCATCTGGACTGATACAATGCTCGAAGATATGCGCATCAAGGACACAAAGGCTGATATGGTTGTGGTTAAGCAGAATGGAGAGCCGAGGGTTGTTTGGGAGAGGGTACAGCCTTGGACGGAACATAGGTGGCTGAAAGGTGATGGCGTGGCGTATGTCATAGTTAATGACTTTTCCGACAACGTAAGATTTAAGGCTATGTCAGACAACGGCAATAACTATCTATCATTCCACGAAGACGATATAAATCGAGGATTTATCGGAGTGATAGGTGATAAGCAGATACTGAGATTTAACACTGACACAACGAATTATGAAATCAGCAATATCGGAGAGGAAATCAGTATCGCAAATCACAATAACGTCAATGGAGTACTATTAAGTAAGAATATTAAGTACATTTGGCGATTATTGGGCGGAGGAAATGGCTATAAGGCTATGATAAATTACTACAATTCCGACACCATCCACCTCACCCCTTGCCAACTTACACGCAACCTCCTTCCAAGCGAAATCGCATCATCTAATACTGCCCTACGTGGCGAGTGCGGTTTTGCCGACAAGGAGAAGTACAAGAGGGGCGAGCCGTGGTTTTATGGTAATGTTGCTTCAAGCGGTAGTTTCAGCGTGAGCGATGAGTAATTTGCTGAACAAATCCGCTGTTAATGCAAGTCGCTGAAAAAAAACGAAAAAAATCTGCATTAAAAACACAAAATACAGGCATGTATTCTGCATTCCAATTTTCGGAAAAAGGGGCCGATTTTCGGAGTGCAAAATTCAAGGGTGTCGGAAAGTTTTTTTAATATTGCACCAAAATAAAATCAGACGTACAATGAAGAATAATATAGAAGTGAGATTCGTGCAGAGCGCGCCGGAACTTGAGCCGGCAGTGACCGAGAATCAGGCCGAGCCGGGGCAGGAGTCGCGCACCGTGAGAGGATACGCGGCAGTGTTCTCGTCGATCTCTCAGGATATGGGCTTCCGTGAGGTGCTGGAGCCCGGCGCCATAGATGCCGACACCATAGCGAGGTCGGTGGTGCTGGCCAGATTCAATCACGACGACAACAAGATCCTCGCCAAGTGCGACCGCGGACAGGGCTCCCTGAGCCTGAGCGTGGATGCCAGGGGACTCTACTATACATTCGAGGCCCCAAACACGGCGGCCGGCGACGAGTGTCTGGAGATGATCCGCAGGGGTGACGTGTCGCAGTCGTCGTTCGCATTCACCATAGCCGACGACGACTGGACCTACGCTGATGGCGAGTACCTGCACACCATCCGCAAGGTGGATATGCTCTACGACGTGGCGCCCGTATTCAATCCAGCATACCAGGCCACTACCTGTGGCAGGAGCGTGATAGAGGCACACGAGAAACGCATGGCAGAGCGCGCCCTCGTGATAAAGGCCATATCGGCCGGAGATTGCGATGCCGAGATCAACAGCAAGATAGAGGCCCTCCGCAATATCTACGCCGAGGCCGACGCGCACGTGAGAGACCTCACCGACAGCGAGGCACGCGAGGCCGATATGCTGCAGAGAGTGATAGATGCAAGGCAGACAGTACTCCGCCAGATGGCAGAGGACGAACTCCGCCGAAAGAATGAAAATCCAGAAAAAACCGAAAAGAAAATGAAAGAGAAAAAAGTAAGAGGAGTAGCACTCCTTAAGGCTCTCAGGAGCGTACTCGAAGGCAAGGAGTTCTCGCCAGAGGTACGCGCCATCATCGAGGAGGGCAAGGCACAGATGGGCGGACTCGCAACCTCTGGCCAGATTGTAATACCAGCAGAGAGCCGTTCGCTCAACGTGGCCACCGACGGCGAGGATCTCGTGGCAGTAGAGGTGGAGAGCGTGCTTCAGCCACTCTATGGCAAGAGCGTACTCGGCCAGGCAGGCGCCAAGTTCCTGACAGGCCTCACCGGCGACCTCGTGATCCCACGCATGGGCGGCAGCACAGTAGGCTGGGCAGGCGAGGTAACCGCTCCAGAGACACCAGGCGACCCAACATTCCAGAGCGAGAAACTCCAGCCAAAGAGACTCACAGCGTATGTGGATATCAGCCGCCAGTTGATCAACCAGATGAGCGAGAGCGTGGAGGCACTCGTGATGAACGACCTGGCCAACGCCGTGATGGCAAAACTGGAGTCCACCATCCTCGGCAACGAGAACGGCGGCACGGGCACCAACAAGCCCAAGGGAATTTTCTATTCTACCGAGGCATTGACACAGATCACCAACTTCGCAGGCATCACAGCGCTGGAGGCTGGCGTGGAAGACGCCAACGTAATGGGCGAGTGCAAGTATGTGGTATCCAACGGCGCCAAGGCAGCCCTCAGGAATATGGCCAAGTCGGCCAAGACCACAGAACTCGTGATGCAGAATGGCACCATCGACGGCACCGAGGTGCTCAACAGCAGCAACGTATATCACACCACAGGTGCCAACGGCATCGCCTACGGTGACTTCAGCATGCTGTATGTGGGTCAGTGGGGCGGCATGGATATCGTGGTGGACGACAAGAGCCAGGCAATAAATGGCGTGGTGAGACTCGTGGTAAACATGTACTACGACGCCGTAGTGGCACGTCCAGGCGCCATCAAGGTGGCCACCGTGTAATGCGGATTCATGTGTTGTTTTTTAATAATTTGTTGATTTAATGCGCGGATAAGAGCATGATACTGACTCTGGAACAACTGAAGAAGCAGATGAACGTCGATGAATACTTTCACGACGACGACAAGTACATACTGAGCCTCGGCGAGGTAGCCGAATCGGCTGTCGAGAGCCATATCGACTGCTCTATCCAGCACGTGACGGCGAGGAATGGCGGAATGTGTCCCGTGGGACTCCAGCAGGCGATGCTTATGCTTGCGGCCCATCTCTATAATCAGAGAGAGGCTGTGAGCGACAAGAGCCAGGTGGAGATACCGCTGGGCTACATATATCTGCTCTCGCCGTATATCAACTATTCAGGGAGGGGCAAGGAATGCGATCAGGACCATTAAGGACTTCTATTCTAATCCTGGAGGCTAATGTTACCAGGAATAGCGTGGGCTCTCAGGTAACGGAATACAAGCCCACACGCTGTGTGCGCGTGGAGGTGGTGCCCAAGGGCGGAGGCCGGCGACAGGTGGATGGCGAGATAGCCTATCCCTACACCAAGACCTTCAGGATGCGGATATATCAGAAGATTACCGAACGCGACAGGCTCACCTACAATGGGGAGCAGTACAGGATATTGAGCATCGAGGACAACACCGAACTCCAGATGAAGACGGTGGAGGCCGAGAAGGTGGAGGAATAATACGACAACAGTATGGCGGGGAGAGTGGAGGACAACAGCGCTGGATTCGTGGCAATGATGACCACCAGCAGCAAGAAGATAGAGGGAGCACTGATGCGCGGCATCAGGAAGGCCCTCGGCAAGGTGAAGAAAGACGTGACCAAGAATCTGCGCGGACGCGTTAAGGGAGCATCCAAGCGGAGCAAGAGGAGCAAGTACAACGACACCCTGCTGAAGGCGGTAGCCACTACCAGGATCTACAAGAACGACGACGACAAGTACGAGGGCAAGGTAAGGGTGACGGGCAACAGAAAGAAAGGCTCGGGAACCTTCAGGGCCAAGTTTTTTGAGTTAGGCACCAAGGAGCGAGGCTACAAGTACACAGCCGCCGACGGTACGCGCAAAGTCCACAAGACAGGCCGCATCAAGGCAGGCACTGCCAGGGTGAAGAGCCTCCACTTCAACACCGACGTCACCAGGAACACGGCCACCATCAACAAGATAGTGGCCGACGAGGTGGCAAACGCCATGAAGAAGATAAAGAGATAGTTACTGGGGTCTTTTCATAATTTTGGATGATTGTTTGATTGTTTGATTTTTTATTGATTATTTTGGTATTATAGGTTTTATGATAGAACTGGAGATATCAAGGGTAATATATGCGGCGCTGAGCGCCAGCGAGGAGGTGAGAGCCCTCGTAGGGCTCGGCAGCATATATCCCGTAATCGCAGAGCAGGGAGCCACATTCCCATATCTGACATACAGCAGGGATATCACCTGCCAGAGAGCGAGCAAGGACTACGCCGATTGTGAATGCGACCTACAGATAAGTGTGGAAGTCTATGCCAGCGACTACCTGGGGAGCGTGGCCATAGCCAAGGCCGTGACAGGCGCGCTCCACGACGGCATACTGAAGTGCGATGGCTACGACGTGGCCATACACGGGTGCATGCTGGCCACTGCTGGAGAGGACTATGATGATGGCGGTGGATGCTATATCCAGAGCCTTACGTTTAACGCTAATATGGAGAGAAATTAATAATGGGTACACCAAAGAAGAAAGAGCAGGGCGAGGCCATAATGATATTCGTGGGCGGCAAGAGCATAGCCTACGCCACCTCGCACTCACTATCGCTGGGCTCCAGCACAGTGGAATCCAGCACCAAGGACAGCGGCCCATACGAGGGAGCGGAAGTCAACAAACTCTCGTGGGAGATCTCGGCCGACCACCTGTTTGTAATCGAGGAGTTCGACAGTCTCGTGGCCCAGTGGAAGAGCAAGCAGGCCGTAACACTGGTATGGGGCAAGAGAGCCGAGGATCCCGAGCAGGGCTGTCCGGCAGATGGCGACATAGCCAACTGGACCCCCGCCGCCGACTGGCAGTACACGGGCAAGGCATATATCACCAGCCTGAACGTGAACGCGCCAAACGGCGACAAGGCATCGTACAGCGTCACCTTCAAGGGCGACGGCGATTTCAAGAAAGTTACAGTATGATATAAGGATTTCGACAGAGGATAGAGTCTAATTTTGTATCATTAGTTTTAGTTTTATTCATAAATGTAGTTTGATCAGTTTTATTTATATTAATGTAGTATTTTATTAAAGTTCGAGTTGAAAAACGGCACGGCGGCCATCAGGCGGTCGTGCTGTTTTTGTAAAAAAAAGGATCCATAATGAAGATAATAATCAAAGGTCAGGAGGTGGACCTGAAGTACACCTACAGAGCGAGACTGGCATACGAGCGTGTGGCCGGAGAGGCCTTCAAGTGGAAGGACGAGACCTCGCTGGCGGTATTCATTTACTGCTGCATCGTAAGCCGCAACATAACCATCACATGGGAGGAGTACCTCGATATCCTGGATAACGACATGAACCTGCTGGGCGAGTGCGCCAAATGGCTGAAGGACGCCATGACAGTGGCCCACCGCCTGAGCGACGACGGCAGTACCAGCGAGGGAAAGGCCGAGGAAGAAAACGGTACCGAAAAAAAATAGCGAGCCGGCTCCTGAGGGCCCTGTGCGTGGAGCACAAGGTGGTATCGGTGGAGTACTTCCTGGAGGAGATAACAGACTGGGAAGTGGCCGAACTGCTCGATCTGCTGCCATGGGCCGACAGGGCCACCTGGGAGTCGGCGAGGATGCAGGCATACATAAACGCGAGCATCTGGTGCAAGAAGAGTATGGCGCCCGAGGATCTCGTGACTCTCCCATGGGAGAAAAGTAGTGATAATACTATACCTATTACCGACGCTGAACTGGAAGCCGCCAAGCGAGACGGCGCCCTGCTCGGCGAAAAACTCAAGAAGATATGGCAAGAGGAATGAAAGACGACCTGGTGCTGAGGGTAGGCGGCGACATAGGCGGCCTTACTCAGGCACTGAGTCAGGCCCAGCAGGCCATAGTGGTAGGCAAGACCAAACTCGACGGTCTGCTGGGCAAATGGCAGACAGCGATAGGCACGGTGGGCAAGTTTGTGCCGGCGGTGGGCGCGCTGAGCGGAGCCATGAGCGTATTCAACGGCATGCTGGACCACAGCCAGATATTAGGCGGCAAGTGGGCATCGATAATGCAACAGTGCGACGCCGTGGTGGATAGTTTCCTATCGCACATAAGCCGAGGCGACTTCAGCGGATTCATCAACGGACTGAGCGGCGTGGTGGAGCAGGCCGAGGCGGCATACGCGGCCATCGACGCATTAGGCACGGCCGACCTGTTCAAGGGCCTGGACCTGTCGAAGTTTGACCTGGAGAGGGCCGAGATAGAGCGACGACTGGCACAGAGCGAACTGGACCAGGATGCCGACGGTATGCAGAGGGCACAGCAGCAACTGAAGGAACTGGAGGATCAGGAGGCCAACTACAAACTGGAGTATGCCATAGCCGCCCGGGAAAGCGCCAAGGATCGCGCCAGACAGGCCGTGCTGAATCAGCGAGGCGCCTACAGCGGGGCGTGGGACGAGTTCGTGGAGGCACCCGAGAGACTGAACCGATACGCGGAACTGCTGGTGGGCGACGTGGGCCAGTATAAAGCCATAGTGGAGGAAGCCGGCAGGATAAAGAGCCTGATGGACGCGCAGAATAAGATAATAGCCGACGAGGTGCTTGCCAGCAGCATGGCCGCCACCGACGACAGGTACAGAGTGGTATCGCAGAGGGAGAAGGACGCCAGAGCCGAACTCGGCAGGATAAAGGCATCTAATCCCGAATGGCGCGAGATGATGGCCATATCCGAGATTACCGGCGACGTGATACAGCAGATACGCGACGACTACAACAAGGCCCTGGCAGAAGAGGCGGCAGTAGTGCGCGGTCAGGCCAACGTGATCAAGAGCCAACTGAAGGTGGACAAGAAGACGGGATCGTGGGAGTCGGGCGGAAAGGACAACACCGACGCGCTCAACAAGAGACTCCTGGAGAGCGAGCGCGCACTGGCCATCGCCGAACTGGAGGTGATAGACGACAAGAACGAGCGCGAACTGAGCAAGATGCGGCTTCAGCATGAGCACAAGATAGCGCAGTACAAGGCCGACTATGAGGCCGCCAAGACCTGGCAGGAGCAGTTGATAGCCGAGAACAACAGGATGGCCGAGGAATACACCTTTGCCCGATCCTATGGCGACAAGACAGCGCTGGAGAGGGGCAGTGTGCTTGCACTGTCGGCGGACGACAGCGAGGCCATAAAGGCACAGATGCGTGAACTCGCGCTGAAACTGGATCCCATACCGCTGAAACTGAAACTGAACACCGCCGAGATAATGGCGGACCTGAGCGCCATAGGCGACCTGATAGGCACCACTGGCCAACTATTCAGCAACATGAGCCAGATAGCCGAGGACAAGGACCTGAATGTGGCGTCGATAATAGCCAACGCCGTGGCCAATGTGCTGAAGGGATATGCCACGGCCAGCGCGCAGGCTGGAAGCCTGGGCCCTATTGCCTGGGCATCGTTTGCGCTGGCGGGTCTTGCCGAGGCCACCGGCATAATCGCGCAAATAAAAAATTTAGGAAAGTATGCCGATGGCGGCATAATAGGCGGGGCGCGCTCGGTGGGTGATATGAACCTGGCGAGGGTGAACAGCGGCGAGATGATACTGAACGGGCGACAGCAGAACGCCCTCTTCAGGATGCTGAATCAGAGCCAGGCCATATCGGGCAGAGGCGGCGACGCCAGCCTGAGTTTCAGGATATCGGGCGCCGACCTGGTAGGCACCCTGAAGAACTATGAGAAAATTCAAAAATATTAGCGTAATATGGAGAATCTATGGGCAGTGGGCTCATTCTCCGACATACAGGGGAAAGAGTACACAGTAACGATAAAATCGAGGGAACAGGGCACATATCCGAGAACCATGGCCATCACGCTGGCTGGCGACCCCGTGACTATAAGTTACGAGAGCGGCGAGGACAGCGTGAGCGCTCCCTGCATGAAGAGCAAGGCCATAGTGAGGATATTGCAGGGCCGAGGGCACAGCGACATAGTATCGATACTCGACGAGGCCGAGATAGGCGACGCGCGCGTGGAGGTGAGCGACGGGAGGAGGATAGTATGGAGCGGAATCTACTCCTGTGAGATGGTGTCGCAGATAATATCGGAGGATGTGAGGTGTATTGAGTTGCTGTTCATCGACGCCGTGACTTACCTCCAGTATCTGCCGATGTACAAGAGATACGACGAGCCGATATATGCCACAGTTAGCGACATAATGCTGAAGGCGATGAATGCGGTGAGGCCATACGATGCCAAGGTGTCGGGCCTGAGGATAGACGCCACATGGTACGCCACAAATGACTTTTTTAACTACCGCGACTGGACGTGGCTGAAGTGGGACGTAAGGAACATGCAGAGAGAAGAGAGCGACGGCAAGAGGGAGGAGTGCAGTTATCTGACATATCTTACTGAACTGGCCCGCTACATGGGCTACCAATTGAGGATGGACTTCTCGGGAGAGGTGCCGGTGATAGCGCTGTCGGATATGAACTTTGCCAGGAGGAGGTACCGCTATTGGAAGTACCTGGATGGAGAGTGGAGTCTGGGCTATGACAACAAGAACTCGGTATCGTCGTTCCTGTATAAGGCATACGGGAGCGTGAGCGTATCGAAACTGGAGAGGGTGAAGAAGAGCCGCCTGAAGATACAGAGACAGTATCAGTACGACATAAATAACACCGACGCGCTGGGCGGTATCCTGGATCTCGATGAGACCGAGATGACAGTGCCGAGCAAGTGGCTGTTTTTCGATCCCGACGACCTGAGGGTAGAGGACTACTGGACCAAGGCACCGAGGGTGCAGGCGTGGACCGAGCAGGCCGTGGCCATGTTCCGCAACATATTCGGCCAGAGAGAGGTAAACGACAAGTACTTCTACATAAGGCAACTGCCCGGCAAGTGGACCAACGACGCGAGATACAACTGGTACAGCGCCGACAGCAAGAACTCTCAGGGAGTGCTGGTGCCTAATAATGAGCCGTATGGAGAGGGCCACACCACCTCCAATGTGGCCAGCGCGATAAATGGCTGGGGTCTCAGGGTGTTTGCGCTGGCGATGGCCAGGAGCGTGGACGCCAAGGATCCAACGAGCACCGCATTGCAGTGGACCAAGTGCCTGGCCATGATAGACTGCAACAGGCTTGGCGACTCGGCACCGTCGGGCAACGTGAGCAATGGCTCGTGGCGACATGCTGTGGTGATGAGCCACAGGCTGAATGCCAACAGAGACAACGTGCACATACAGACCAACAAGGCCTGCATAAAGATAAATATGCGCCTGAAGATGCCGGATCCGATAAATGGGACAGGCATATCGTGTGAGGATCAGCACATGGATGGTGGCTGGGTGATGGATGGCGACAAGAAGGTGTCGCCTGTGATATTCTATGCCGTGGTAAACGTGAAGGCCAACCAGAATATGAACTATTACTGGAATGGCTCGGAGTGGACCATGACATGGAGTGCGGTGCCATTGATATTCGAGAGCACCACACTGAATGGCGTGTTTGATAATGATCTGGTGCTCACCTCGGTGGATAAGGGTGTGGCGATGAGAGATGTATCTCAGGAAAGCGGCACCAGCCGAGGCCACAGGACCTCTGTAGTGGGCGCGTATGAGATAGGCACCGATATTGCGAGCGATGTGGCCGGAATGGAGATACCGTTGAGCGGTCTGCCGTGGAGTATTATTGATGTGGGCTATGGTGGTGACGATTTCGGCATCTGGATAGAGATATGCAGGCCCGGTCCGTTCGGCCTCGATGGAAACCTGTTGACGGCATCTACCAATAAGTTTGCCACGGCAGTGTATATCACACAGTACACGGCCACTATATTGGTGAACAGGAGCAGTGTGCAGGAGTCTCTGTATCCGAAACTGGTGACGGATATGCAGAGCGATGTGGTGTATGAGATAGGATCGCAGTGTCCTGATACGAGCCTCGGAGTAAGGGAGGAGACCATCAGATTCGGCCTGTGGGAAAACGACAAGAACCCTCAGTACTCGTTCCCGCTGTGGGATACCGGCGGCTCGACGATACTGATGGGCGGCACTAACCTGCCGATTCATAACGAATCGTGTTTCAGATACTTCATTGGTGAGAGCGTGCCTACCATGGAGCATGATATTCCTGATACTGAGTTTCAGGATTTAGGCTCCGCTTTCTATTCGCCAGAGAAGTTTAAGGTGCGAGTGATGGACAGAGACTCTGGGTGCCGCACTGTAGTGCGTGCCACGGTGAATATGTTCTCGATGCTGATGGAGAACAGTATCACCCTGGTATTCTATAACAGTAGCATGAGGTTCGCAGCCACGGCATCGAACTGGGACTTAAGGATGGGTCGCATTGATGCCACCTTTAGAGAGATATCGACGGCCATGCCCGACATGTGGAAGACGCTGGATGTTAAGAGCGAGAGCCGTCAGTGGGACGAGTATAATAGAATAGATTTTTATTATAATGTCAGAAATGCGCTCCGTGGTATTGGTTGATGAGATAGGAATAGTTGCGTCCACGTATAAGCCTCACTAATATTTTAAGCCTATGCTGATATCGTCGGCATAGGCTTTATTTATGTGTAGGGGTACTATTAATACTTCCACGTAGCCTTGTAAATGTTCCAGAGGCTGTCGGTTCTCTCCTTGGGAGTAGTGATTGAGATCCAGTGCTTACGGCCATTTAACCGGGAGTTATACTTTAAGTCAAGGACGGGCGATCGCCAGTAGTGCTCGTCGCCCTTCTTGCCACTCTCCCAGTATCCATGGCAGTATGCTGTTGTGTCGCCGCGAGATACTATCACGCTGTCGACACGTAGGCCGTCTATAGCCATTACCTGATGCGTCACCAGAGATGGGTAGTTGAGGATGAATTGATAGATGTTGACGACAGTCTCCTGGCACAGCCTCTCATCAGTTGGAGGCACGTGCTTGCACGCTGGTATCGTCATCAGCGCCAGTACAGTCATTGTAAGTAATTTCTTCATGGTCTATATGTAATGTTTCACGTTTTTTTTTTGTGCAACAAAAATGTTTCACGGGTGCAATTTCCGTGAAACACCCCCCCCAGAGTACCCCCCTCCCCTCCTCCTACGTAAACCCCGCCCGCAGTCTTCTTTACAC
>JAGHRV010000029.1 GCA_018066175.1 Candidatus Colicola equi
TCGTCCATAAAAGCCGCTTCATCGTCCAATCGTCGCGCAACAGCGATGCCGATATCATCTATACCGACCTCAGAAGCTAATGCCTTCAACGTTTCCAGAGACAGCATCTACGTGAGTGGTTGCAATAACAGGAGCAGTAGTCTTGACTTCCTCCGAAGGATGTAATACTTTAATCAGGTTACCGAACATCAACTGAACGGCAATGGCCAAAACAACTACGCCAAAGAACTTACGAATGATATACAGCGAAACAGGTTTGAGGTAGCGTGTTATCCAGTGGGTTCCTGCCAATACAGCAAACAAGAACACCATACATAATCCAATAGCAATCAATAGGTTGATTACGGCATAGTCGGTAGTTAATGACAGCATCGCCGTGAAGGCACCCGGACCGGCATACATAGGGAAGGCCAACGGAACGAGGTCACCACTTGCACCGAGGTCGGAGGGCTTGAAAATAACGATATCCAGCAGCATCTCCAATGCCATAAGGAAGATGACAAAACCACCGGCGATGGCAAAGTACTCGGGCTTAATGCCAAAGATTTTCATCACGATATCTCCCATCAATAGGAACGCGCATAAAATAATAAAGGAATATATGCACACGCGCACGGGATGGATGGTCGTTCCATTCTCCTCCATGGAGATTGTAATCGGGATATTACCAAACGGGTCGATGATGGCAATCAAGAAAATAAATGCAGAAATAATCTGCCAAAAATCAGTTGTTCCTAAGAATTGTAGCATAGTAAATTGTATTAGATTTCAAATTTGCGTGCAAAAATACAAAAAAATTTGCATATATCAAAAAAAAATTGTAACTTTGCAGCGATATTTGATTTAAATATAAAAATATATAATTATGATTAACTCACAAGACATCAAGAACGGCGTATGTATTCGCATGGATGGTCGTTTGTATTTTGTTATTGAATTTCTTCACGTAAAACCGGGTAAAGGTAACACGATTATGCGTGTTAAATTCAAAGATGTAGTAGATGGTCGTGTTTTGGAGCGCCGTTTCAATATCGGTGAGAAATTGGAAGATGTACGTGTAGAGCGTCGTCCTTACCAATACCTCTATGCTGAGGGACAAGACTATATTTTCATGAACCAGGAGACGTATGAGCAAATTCCTATTGCTCACGACTTGATTACCGGTGTAGATTTCCTGAAGGAAGGTATGATTTGCGATGTAGTAAGTGATGCTTCTACGGACACCGTATTATTTGCTGAGTTGCCCACAAAGGTTGAGTTGGCTATTGCATATACGGAGCCCGGATTGAAGGGTGATACGGCAACCAACACCTTGAAGCCTGCTAAGTTGGAGACGGGTGCAGAGATTCGTGTTCCCTTGTTCATCAACGAAGGTGAGATCATTCGCGTGGATACCCGCGACGGAAGTTATTGCGAACGCGTACGTTAATGAAAGGGCAGGAGCAATGAGTACAAAAAAAATGCAAGTCGTTGAATCATCAAGACTTGCATTTTATACTTTTTAGCGCTCCCTCTAGGACTTGAACCTAGGACCCCCTGATTAACAGTCAGATGCTCTAACCGACTGAGCTAAGGAAGCTTGCTTTTCCAAAAGCGAGTGCAAAGGTACTGCTTTTTTTTGGATTGACCAAATATTTTTCAAAAAAAATGCATTTTTAATGAAAAAAAGTTTGTTATTACTCGTTCAATAGCATAAAAACCAATGAAAAAGGTATTAGGTTTAGGCAATGCGCTGACCGATATTTTACTGCAGGTTAGCGAAGATGATTTAAGAGAATTAGGCCTTCCGAAGGGTTCCATGAACCTTATTTCAATGGAACAATGTGAGAAAATCCACACGCGTTTTGCGTCCGTTCGTAAAAAAATGGTTGCAGGAGGAAGTACCAGTAACACCATTACCACCATCACCCAATTAGGCGGTAAGGCTGCTTTTGTTGGTAAGATTGGAAATGATGAGATGGGTGACTTCTACAGGGAAGACCTCAAGAAGAACGGCGTCAATCCTCTTTTGCTGCAAAGTGACAAGATGTCAGGGTGTTCCATCGTGTTGATTACACCAGATGGAGAACGCACGATGGCTACTTTCTTGGGTGCCGCTGCGGACATGCACGCCAGCGATATTCATAGCAGCATGTTTGACGGATATGACATCTTCCATTTGGAAGGTTACCTGGTGCAAGACCACGAGTTAATCGAGAAGGCCATGCGCTTAGCCAAACAGTCCGGATGTCTTGTATCGTTAGATTTAGCTTCGTATAACATCGTGAACGAGAACCATGCTTTTCTGCAGGATTTGATTCATAAATACGTGGATATCGTCTTTGCTAACGAGGACGAGAGTTATGCTTACACCCATTTGGATCCTGAAGAATCCGTTGATGATATTGCTAAGCAATGTAGCATAGCCGTTGTTAAAGTCGGTAAACGCGGCAGTTATGTGCAACAAAAAGACAAACGTTATCAGATCGGTGCTATTACCACCTCTTGCACGGACTCAACCGGAGCCGGAGACTTGTATGCCGGAGGCTTTTTGCATGCGTTGTCGGATGGTTTTGATATCCGCCGTTGCGGAGAAATAGGCACGATTGCTGCCGGACGCGTAGTAGAAATAATTGGAACTAAATTAAGTGATGCCACTTGGGACGAGATTCGTCGTATCTGTGCCCTATATCGTGGTTTCATGATGAAGTATAATGTCGAAAATTAGGGTTTTATATCAGTATTTGATTGCCTTACCTATCCTTTTTGTACTCACAATGCTCTGCGCTGTGATTACCTTGTTGGCTTTTCCGTGGAAGAATAGTTGGTGGCTCAATCGCATCCAAGCATTATGGGCAAGGATGTGGTGCTACCTGACCTTTGTGCCGGTTAAGATGGTAGGGCTGGAACATATCCGCAAGCACCAGAGTTATGTGTTTGTGGCCAACCATCAATCCACTTTTGATATCTTTGTGTTGTACGGTTGGTTGCCGGTGGTGTTTAAATGGTTGATGAAAAAAGAAGTAAGTCGTATTCCGTTAGTGGGGTTGGCATGTCGAGCCGCCGGACATATCTTTATTGATCGCCGTCACGCTAAGGCGGCCACTCACAGTTTACAAGCCGTTGAAGAGCAACTCAAAGACGGTATATCTACGGTCATCTTCCCCGAGGGGACACGTTCGTATGACGGACAATTAGGAGCCTTCAAGCGTGGTGCGTTCCAAATCGCTTGGGACCTGAATTTACCTGTTATTCCAATCTGTTTAGATGGGTGCTATCAAGTCATGAATAGGTCTGCCAAATCGGTGACTCCCCATCCTGTCACGGCCACTATCCTGCCGGAGATGGACCTGCATCAATATGCTACGATGGAGGAATCTATTGAAGCCGTACGAGGTGCTATTGCCGCAGCGCAACATTAAGATGAAACAATTTATTACGATTATATCACTTTTGCTGGCTCTCCAGCTGCATGCTTCTTCTATTAGCATCCTCACCTCAGCCGCAGCCACTAAGAACGCCAATATAGGTATATTGGTTAAGCGTCTTAGTTCCGGAGAAGTGGTGGATTCCTACCGTTCCGCCAATCTGATTCCTCCGGCATCCACTATGAAATTATTTACTACCGCCACGGCGTTAGAGCAATTAGGTAGTGGCTATCGTATCCCTACTTATCTCAAGTACACCGGCACGATTGAGCAGGGTGTGTTGCATGGCGATTTATACATCGTTGGTCAGGGAGACCCCACTTTAGGTGGGCGCAATTGGGGTAGCACGAATTTTCTGTACCAATGGTCCAAGGCTATTCGTCAGGCAGGCATCACGCGCATTGAAGGCAGTATAATCGGCGATGTGTCCTATTATGATGGTGATGCGATTAGTCCGGGATGGTTGTATGAAGATATGGGTAATTACTACGCTCCCGGTATTTTTGCTTTGGCGTATATGGATAATACCACCAATATCCAATTGCGCAGCGGAGCGATTGGTTCGGTAGCCACAGTCATCAAGACCATTCCTGAGATTCCCGGACTGCAGTTTGAGAACCATATACGCTGCACGGAAATCAATTATGATGGTGCTTTTGTGCACGGACTGCCCTATCAGAACTGCCGTTACCTAACCGGCAGCATCCCATCTAACCACGGTTCATTTGGTGTGCAGGGGGATATACCCAATCCGGCTTTGCTACTGGCGCAGCACCTCACTCAACGCCTGCGCCACGACGGAATAGAAGTGCGAGACTCAGCTAATTATATCGCCGAAGATGACCGCAAGGTCAAGACCCTGCTCTATACGCATTACTCAGATTCATTGGCAGCTATTGTGATGGCTACCAACCAACATTCCATCAACCTGAATGCCGAAATGCTGTTCCGTAACTTAGGGTCACAACGAGGACTGCCTTGCACTATCCATAACGCATCCGAAGTCATCAAACAGTTCTGGCGCAACCGAGGCGTAGATATATTTACGGCATGTATATTGGACGGCTGTGGATTAGCTCCGCAAAACGGACTTAGTGCTGAGAACTTTGTGAATCTGCTCACTTATATGGCACGCAGCCGCGAGCACACAGCTTTTGTGGGTTCCTTACCTACCAGCGGTCAATCCGGCACATTAAAAGGTTTTTTGGCAAAAACCGAATTGGACGGCAAAGTGCATGCTAAGTCGGGTACGATTAAGGGTACTAAGAACTACGCCGGCTATATTGATTTGCCGGATGGAGATAAGTTAGTGTTCGCTATTCTGGTTAATAGCGGATCCGGCACCAATAAGCAAATCCAACATGCCATAGAACAGTACTTATTAGATGTATATCGCCACTGTAAATAGCACGAATGATTACCTTCGTCTTCACCCCGACATCGTTACGCTGCGCACCGATTTCCAGACATCCGGACGAGGACAGGCAGGCAATCATTGGGAGAGCGAACAAGGTCAGAACCTGCTGTTCTCTACGCGGCTGAAGGAAATAGGATTAGCGGCTACGGACCAATGGTTCATCAATATGCTGGTGGCGGTGGCTTTATATGAAACGCTAAACACTAAACTCTCAACTCTGAACTCAACGCTCACCATTAAATGGCCTAACGACCTTTATTATGGAGATAAGAAACTGGCAGGCGTACTGATTGAAAACACGCTATTAGGCACTCACATCGCGGATTCGATTATCGGAATAGGACTTAACCTTAACCAAACGGAGTGGCATAGTGATGCCCCCAATCCGGTTTCGCTCAAGCAGATAACCGGCGAGGACTACGACCCGGATGAAATAATGAATATGTTTCTAACCACCCTCGCTCAGTTAATGCCGAACATGAACCGTATTCGTTCCGATTACATGCAGCACCTATACCGACGGGAAGGTTTTTATTGGTGGGAAGAGAGGGAAGTAAGTACGATGCCCACTATGAATGGCACACGAACGGAGCAGTCCTTTGAGGCGCAGATAGTGGATATCACCCCACAAGGCGAGTTGGTGCTGCAAACACGCAATCAAGAGATTAAGACCTATCACTTTAAGCAAATTAAATACATACTATAATATGAAAAGCATCATCATTACCGGCGGAGCCGGATTTATTGGAAGTCATGTGGTACGACTTTTTGTGAATAAGTACCCTAATTACCGCATTATCAATGTGGACAAACTTACTTATGCAGGCAATTTAGCTAATCTCAAGGACATTGAGGACAAGCCTAATTATCGTTTTGTGAAGGCAGATATATGCGATTTTGATACTATCTATGCCCTCATGCAAGAGGAGCAGGTGACCGGTGTCATTCACTTGGCGGCCGAGAGCCATGTGGACCGTTCCATCAAGGATCCGTTCACTTTTGCTCGCACCAATGTGATGGGTACACTATCTATGCTGCAAGCTGCTAAACTGTATTGGGAGAGTCTGCCCGAGAAGTTTGAAGGCAAGCGTTTTTACCATATCTCCACCGACGAAGTTTACGGTGCATTAGAGATGACCCATCCCGAAGGTATCGAACCGCCATTTACCACCACGGCATCGTCGTCGGAGCATCATCTGGCTTATGGTGAAAAGTTCTTCACGGAGGACCTTAAGTACATGCCTCATAGTCCCTATAGTGCATCTAAAGCAAGCAGCGACCATTTTGTTCGTGCTTTCCACGATACATATGGCATGCCCACTATCGTGACTAATTGTTCCAATAACTACGGTCCCTATCAGTTCCCCGAGAAACTGATTCCACTCTTCATCAATAACATCCGTCATCGTAAACCACTGCCGGTTTATGGCAAGGGCGAGAACGTTCGTGACTGGCTATTCGTAGAGGACCATGCGCGAGCCATTGATTTGATTTTCCATAAGGGAACCATCGCTGATACGTATAATATCGGTGGATTCAATGAATGGAAGAACATTGATATTATCAAGGTGCTGATTAAGACTGTGGATAAGTTGTTAGGCCGTCCCGAAAGGGCCGATATGGACCTTATCACCTATGTGACCGACCGCGCCGGACATGATATGCGATATGCTATTGACTCCAGTAAACTGCAACGCGAACTGGGCTGGGAACCGTCTCTGCAGTTTGAGGAAGGTATTGAAAAAACCGTTCGTTGGTATTTGGATAACCAAGATTGGATGGATAACATCACTTCCGGCGAGTACGAGAAGTATTACGAGGACATGTACAAGAACCGCTAATTGCGGACCGATTTGGAATTTTGAGTCTCACGACTGAGCAACTGAACAACGAGCAACTGAATAATAAGGTAATGGAGAATGATATAGTTGGAGCGAGGAGTGGAAACGTGAGTTCGGTCTTTCAGACAAAAAATCACATTATTATTTGCACATATCGGAAAAAAGTTGTAATTCTGCAGCGTGGATTGTGGAAAAAAGTTGTAAGACAGTATTTGTCCGTACTTTCGCGGCAACCCACTATAGTCATTTTGTAGAAGTCAATTTTATTAAAACCCCTCTTGCAACCAAGTAGCTAAATCTTTAATCAAGATGCCTTGGTAATCATACTCAGGATGACGAGTACGAGCGATTAGCCATTTAGGATATGCGTCTTTTATTTTCAATAAGGGTGCTAATTCGCGCTCTTTCGTCTCAAGAGAAGATATATCATCACTAACTTGAATATAAATCTTTTCACTACGCCTCATTGCTACAAAATCAATCTCCTTTTGATATAATTTTCCAATGTAAATATCATATCCCCTACGCCGTAGTTCTAAATATACCAAGTTTTCGTACATTCTGCCATAATCCATATTCCTTGTACCCAATATAGCATACCGCAAGGAAGAGTCGGCTAAATAGAACTTATTAAGGGATTGAAGATATTTCTTCCCCCGAAGGTCATAACGATTAACTTGATAAAAAACATACGCTTTGCACAAATAATCAATATAGTCCGATATCGTATGGTTATTGGTTGATATTTCCATACGATTTAATTCTTGACTTATTCCGTACGGAGAACTGATATTGCTTACATTGTCCATTAAATAATTACCTAAATGAGATAATACTTGATTATCTGCCAAATGGTATTTATCTACCAAATCGCGTTGTAAAATAGTAGTGTAAACATCTTTGACATATTGAGTTCTTTTAGTAGCAGAAGTATATACGTAACTTCCACTAAATCCTCCCTCTATCACATATTGGTCAAATTGAGTCTGTAAATCTACACTTTCTCCAAAATAAGCTATGTATTCCTTAAAACTAAAGGGCAAGACTTCTATTAAAATATATCGACCTGTAAATAATGTAGCTAAATCAGAAGATAAAAGAAAGGCATTTGACCCTGTAAGATAAATATCGTACTTTTGCATCGAATGCAAACTATTTATCGCCAACTCAAACTTAGAACACATCTGTACCTCATCAATACAAAGCACATTGTGCATATTGGGCAGATAATGAGCTTCTACATATTCATGAAGCGCGTGGTATTCGCATAACGACTCAAATGCCAACTGCCGTAAATCTATGAATATGACATTTACATTATTTTCAGAAATCTGTAACCATTGTATGTAGTCCAATAGCAACTGACTTTTCCCACTTCTCCTAATTCCGGAGATAATCTTTATATCCGGAGTATTATTAACTTCTTGTATAGAATGTAATAATGATGTCCTTTGAATATGCTTCATTTCTAAAACTTTATTTTTTTTACACTTTTGGAATTACGCTGCAAAGGTATAGAAAAATTTTGATATATGCAAATAAAAATGCAACTTGGGGTAGGTTTTAGGCGGAGTTTTCGCTATCTGCATGTGGTTGCGTCGTTAGGGCAGCAGCTTTGTGCACAAAAAAAACGTTGCCGAGTCTCACGACTGAGCAACGCCAAACACTTATGATTATATGCGTCCTCTATGACGCATTTGGGATTAGGCTATTATTGTGCTCTTGCCCATACGGCACGCAAGGTCATAGCAGCATTTACTTGCGTAGAGGGAGTAACGAAATCCGGAGCTTTTGAACGTTTAGTAGAGATTTGCTCTGTTGTCCAGCCCATAAAATGGTTACTACCTCCTGCATCGCAGGCATCATCAGAAGTTAAGGTAGGCAATGTGCCTAGTGTTTCACCAGTATAATATTCTTTTTTACCTTGAGCATCAAAGCCTCCGGCGTTGACAGGGTTATTGTTGTTAAGCAAAGTAACGACAACCTTGGTATCTTCAGCAAAAGTCACATTGATAGTGGTAGAAGCGGTGATGCCGGTTACAGAAGCCGAGCCAGCAGAGATTTCCGAAGGTGTACCTCCACCGGAAGCAGCAGAAGTAGTAACGGCAATAGCGTGATAGTGTTCATCAGCCGTAATATTGCTTAAGGTAACAGTAACAGGGTCGTCTGCACAAATGTCAGTACCAGCACCGGTCAAAGTGAATGAACCACGAGAAGGCGTGCCTTTGGCGATGTTAATGAGGTTGGAACAAGTGGCACAAGATGGATTGGAATTATAGGTGGTAGTTCCACTAGATTTTTTATACAACGATACTGCAACCTGAGCACTTGTATAGCCAGTAAAACGATCGGAACTATTATTATAATTATATTGTAAAGAATAGTTCCCCTCTGACTTACCAGTTGGAGTATACAACTGAGAAACAGTTGCAGTTGTTCCACTAAAAGAGATAGACCAAGTGGAAGATGTTGAAGATAACGCAACCTTCTTATCTCCAGACATTCCCAAGTAGTTATCACCATTTTTAAGAGTATAGCCACTCGTAGAATTTCCACCAATAGTAAATTGGAGAGTTCCACTCGCTAAAGAAGTAATTTCAGATTTATCACTATTATAAGTAGAAGCACAACACCCCATTAAACTACTGGATATCGTACCAGCAGTTTTCATCGGTTGAGCAGTGTAGTTTTGGTTCGTTGAAATTACCACCACATCCCCTGCCGCAATAGAAGTAGCGACAGTCCATTTAGTCGGTCCACTTCCTTCTTCGGTTTTACTATAAACAGCATATAATGTGCAATCGGAAGAGGGTTTGTAGTTGCTATTTGCAGCATATAAAGTTGGGGCAGTTGTTGTTTCTGCTTGCGAAGCAGTAGCCCATCCTGCAAAGGTCCATCCGTCTGTACCACAAGCACTACTTGGCGAAGCAACAGGCAGATTTACACCTGCGCCAGCGGTAC
>JAGHRV010000076.1:0-7500 GCA_018066175.1 Candidatus Colicola equi
AGAGGTCAATCCAACCATCGTAGGTAGCAGAGATATTGGTATTGGCATCACCTACGTAATCATATTGGTGTTCGGCAAAACGCCAAGTGTTGGTAGAGGCTTGGTATTGCAGGTTGCCTGGAGCAAAAGTCACCTTAGTAGTTGGGGACACCGAAAAAGAGCCGATAGTGCTACCCCATAAAGGAAAAGTAAAAACAAGAGTAATAAAAACAAGGATGTATTTTTGCATGATTGTTAAGGATTTTATATGGTGCTTAGAGCACTCCAAAATTATTTTCTTTGCAAAGGTACTACTTCAAAGTGACAATTTGGTGACACAGGGATAGCTTTTTACTATTTTTCTTCTATCTCGTCTATCCATTCTTTTAATTTTGCTTGGAGCAAATGCTTATCAGGAAGACAAAGAGCATATTGTTGTGCATAAATATTGGCATCCTTGGGCAATGTTAATTCTACTAATGCATCACTTTTCTCCTTACAAAGCAGAATACCAATCGTTGGTTTTTCCCATTCCTGGCGTTCATAGCGATCATAATAATTTACATACATCTGCATTTGCCCCAAATCCTGATGAGTGAGTTTTTTCGTTTTTAAGTCTATCAATACGTAACATTGCAACAAACGATTATAGAATACCAAATCTACATAAAAATTATCCTCATCAAAACTAAAACGTTTTTGTCTCGCTTCAAATAAAAAACCTTTGCCTAACTCCAACAAGAATTGCTGCATTTTATCAATAATGGCTTGTTCCAATTTGGTTTCACTATAAGCAGATTCTGTTTTAAGACCTAAAAATTCCAGTGTTAAGGGGTTCTTGATTATATCAGATGATTTTTCTACTATCTGCCCTTCATTAGCTAAACGCATCACTTCGTTCTTATCTCTGCTCAAAGCAAGGCGTTCGTATAAAGAACTCGCGACCTGTCGCTGAAGCTGACGAACGCTCCAATTCTGCGACACACTTTCGATTTCATAGAAATGCCGCTCGGCAGGATTGTCAATACGCATAAGAATTTGCAAATGATTCCAACTAAGACGAGGCAACAGAATATGGTCTACGCTGTGGACCAAATTTGATTCGGTCTGCGTTGTAGACCCAATTTCAACAGAATATGTATTAAAGAATGTACGGCATTTTTTGAGTGTCTCTACACTCCAACCCTTACCAAATTGTTCTGTCAACCGAGAAGATAATTCTTTTAACACCTGTTTGCCATATTGATTAGTCTTCTATCAATTCATAATTAGTACTTCGTCCGCCTTCTTCGGCTTTCCTTAGGATACCTTTCTTTATCAGTTCTTCGATATCACGGAAGGCTGTTGCCTGAGAAGAATGAGTCATCTTGGCGTATTTACCAGAAGACATTTTACCCTCTATGCCATCCCACATTCGATTGACAATCTTCAGTTGTCTTTCGTTCATGACCACCTCTCTATGTTTTTGCCAAAAGAGTGCTTTGCGAACAATGCGTTCAACTTTTGTTTGTGCATCATCTATTGCTCCCTCCAATGTCTCCAAGAACCATACAAGCCATTCCGTAATATCCAAATCGCCACGTGAGGTTCGCTCTAATATCTCGTAATATTTATTTTTATTTTTCAAGATAGCAGCAGACATACTATAGAAACGATGTGGCATACCATCAGCACGAGCTAACAACATATCGGTGATGGTTCGTGTCAAGCGACCATTACCATCATCCATTGGGTGTATCGCCACAAAATAAAAGTGTGCAATGGCGGCTTTCAGCACAGGGTCAACTATTGGTTCTGCATTTATCCACTTAAAAAAATATTGCATTTCATTGGGCACATTTGCGCTGGCAGGAGCCTCATAGTGAACCACTTCCCTTCCCATCGGGCCGGACACTACTTGCATAGGTTCCTCGCCTACACGCCATGTTGCCACGGTGATTTTATAGGCTCCACTGCGTCCAGTTGGGAATAACGCTGCATGCCAATCAAATAGGCGTTCCGCCGTCAAAGGTTTCTCTGCATGCTGAACAGCATCCATCATAACTTGTACAATGCCTTCGGTATAGTGATCTGGCTCTGGTAATCCTTCTATCTCTACACCCAAATGGCGAGCAATGGAAGATCGAACACGATCAGCATTGAGCAGCACACCTTCTATCTCTGACGAACGTATAACATCCTCCACCATTATTTCCAAACTTGCATTATTCTGCATCTCAAACCCCAAGCCACTCATTGTGCCCACCAGTTTACCTTGTTTCGCACGAACGCGTGGAAGAAGGGTGGCGATAGCGGTACTATCCCATCTAAAATTCGGCCACTCTGGCTGTTGCCATATCCATATATTATGTGCCATTGTCTTACTTTTTTATTGAATGACTACAAAAACCATGCTAATCTTATCATATTTTGCAAAGATTATGCTATTTATTCTCCGCAATCGCCTGCTGCTCAGAGAGAGGTGGAACGGGGACACTCATACTTCCGAACACTTCGGTTGTTAGTTGGTTCACCGTTGAAGTCGCATACATAGCCTTGTAGTAGAGAATTGCATTGTGAACCATATAGAACACAAATTTGTTGATATGTTTCGGTCGGAAGCGCATCATAAATGCGCCAAAAACCGCATCCATATCTTTGTCAACATACCCAGTTTTCCCAACCAATGCCAAATTGCCATTTTTATCAGTCATGAAACTCCTCCTTGGGAGGAACAAAGAATCGATTGGTAGGACGCTCCGGACGAGGAGGCTCCGTAATAACCAACGGATCACGATTGATCTCCTCCGTGGTGGCACGGTTCTTCAGTATATCCAACGCCATATACAACGCATGATTAAAACTCAATGCCGACGCCTCGTTCTTACCTGCTACATCGTATGCCGTACCATGGTCAGGAGACGTACGAACAATGGGCAAACCGGCCGTATAATTAACGCCCGACATATCAAGCGACTTGAACGGAATAAGACCCTGGTCATGGTACATGGCCAATATAGCATCAAAATGTACGTACTTACCGGCACCGAAGAATCCATCTGCACTATACGGACCAAACGTATCTATGCCTTCGGAATTGGCCTTCTCTATCGCCGGAACAATAATCTCCTGTTCCTCCTTGCCAATCAAGCCATTATCTCCGGCATGAGGATTAAGTGCCAACACGGCTATACGAGGACGACGAACAATAAAGTCCTCCTGTAAACTCTTCTTCAAAATACGCAATTTACGCAGAATACGCTCCTCCGTAATCATGCCCGCAATCTGACTAATCGGGGTATGATTGCATACCAAAGCGACACGCATACAGTCGCTACAAAGCATCATCAAACTGTCCTGATTCTTGTCCGCAAACTTAGCCTGCAAATACTCCGTATGACCACTATACCGGAACTGATTATTCTGTATATTCGCCTTGTTAATAGGAGCCGTCACAAGGGCTTGCACCTTGCCACTCTTCAGGTCGGACGTAGCACGCTCCAAACTCATAAAAGCAGCCTGACCGGACTCAGCAGTAGCTGTACCAATCTGCACCGGAGTGTCATCCGAATAGCAGGTAACAAGATTAACTCTACCATCCTTCGCGTCCTCTACTTTCTGCACTACATTAAACTGCATATTATGCATCTCGGCATCCAACGTCAGCAGGTGCGTCTTCAGCACTTTGAGATTACCATAGATAACCGGCGTACATACCTCCGTAACGTAGGATTCATATAATCCCTTCAGAATCACTTCATACCCTACTCCGTTACTATCACCGGCTGTAATTGCTATAATTGGTTTCATATCTTAATTCATTTAATCCACAATATGGATCTTACTATACAATAATTTATCTACATCGTAGTTCTTGCGCTCCTCGTTCTTATATCCTAACGAAATAACACAAAGTACACTTAATGACTGAGGTATATCGCATAACGCATGCACCATCTTCTCGGACTCATCCCTACCGTAGATTTGGCACCAGCATGCACCTAATCCTTGCTCCTCGGCGGCCAACAAGATATTCTGCGCAGCTATAGCCGCATCACATTGCCACGTGTCCGTTAATGAACTATCAGCAGCCACCACAATAGCAGCCATCGCCGTATCGAACATCTGAGCACCATACGTCTTAACACCGGCTAATTGACGCAGGATATGAACGGACTTACCATCGGTGCCCGAACCGGCATCTGCGTTAATCACATAAAACTCCCACGGATTAGTCCGCTTACTCGATGGCGACATCAAGGCGCAACGCAACAAGTAATCAATCTTGTCCTGCTCCACGACTTGAGAGGTGTATTGACGAATAGAACGTCTATGTATGCATAAGTCTTGAAAAGATGTCATATCAGTTGTCAGTACTCAGTTATCAGTTATCAAATACCTTTGTCGCTGCAAAATTACAAATAAATTTGCATACATGCAAATTTATTTATATTTTTCCTTATCTCGCCCTACAAATATCGCACGTACCACAAGATGCTGCATTATCTTCACCAAAATAAGACAACAACACCTGTGAGCGGCAGAATTGCTGGTTTTTAGCATACTCAACCATCGCTTTCAGTTTATCTATATAGTGCGACGCACGCTTCTCATAAACCTCCTTAGAAAGCCATATATCCGTCTGACGTTCCTTCTTAAACGTAAAGCGACAGGCGCGCGTTCGGGGCAAATAAGTAATTACATTCCGAGCAGCCAAACCAACCAGCTGCTGATGCAACGCATCCGTCATCTCCATTCGGATATATTGCAACTCCGTAAAAATACCCGGATACTGCCGCATTAACTGCTGCAACAAGTCCTTCTGCTCCTCCGTTAACGCGTATTGATGCAACGCTGACGCACCAACATTAATCATCACACGAGGTTGCGTTTCCTGCTCATCTTCAAAGTCTATATACCCCGCCTGCGACAAGATATGCAGCGCCGAATAAGTCTGCAAAAGAGGCAAATGCATCACCTGAATCAAATCATCTATATGCAGCGCAAACGAATGTCCCAAACCGCTGCCGGCTCCTACACCTAAATAGTCACACGTCTTATGATACACATTGGCAATAAACTCCTTCTCAGGGTAGTTATCATGCACGCGCTTACGCGCCTTAACCTTGTCCTCAGGAGCATACAAAAGCACTGCATACGCCTGCTTCTCATCTCTACCGGCACGGCCCGCCTCCTGGAAATAAGCCTCTATCGTATCCGGCAAATCAAAGTGAATAACCAATCGTACATCCGGCTTATCAATACCCATTCCAAAAGCATTGGTACAAACAATCGTTGACGTGCTCTTCTTCCACTCTTCCTGTCGACGAGCACGCTCAAAACTATCTAATCCGGCATGATAGAAATTAACAGAGGCTTTGATACTACTGTCATTTCTCAACAATTCCGACAACTCCTCTGCACGCTTACGATTGCGCACATATACGATGGCACTGCCCGGAACAGAGGCCAAGATATGCACTAATTGCTGCCTCTTCTCTTCGCCATCTCGACAATAACGCACAACATAACTCAAGTTAGAACGAGCAAAAGACTTCTTCAAAACATGCTTCGCTCTAAAAGCTAATTTATCTTGTATATCATCCACTACATCCGGTGTAGCAGTCGCCGTTAACGCCAAAATAGGCGGAGTAATACCCTTTTCACCATTGGACGAAACATACTCGCGAATCTGAGCAATACGCAAGTACGATGGACGAAAATCATAACCCCATTCACTTATACAATGCGCCTCATCTACCGCAATCATCGTAATGGGTAATTGCACCAATCGCTTCCTGAATTCCTCACTCTCAAGACGCTCGGGACTGACATACAAACAACGATACGGACCAAACTGACAGTTATCCAACGCCACCCGTTGCTGGTCGTAACTCATACCGGAGTAAATAGCTGCAGCTTGTATACCACGATGTTTGAGATTCTCCACCTGATCCTTCATCAAGGCAATAAGAGGAGAAATAACCAAACATAACCCTTCCTGCACAATAGCCGGAATCTGAAAACACAACGACTTACCTCCGCCCGTCGGCATAAGTGCCAGCGTGTCTTTACCCGCTAATACACTATCAATAATTTCCGCCTGCAATGGGCGGAAATCACTATATCCGAAATATGTCTGCAACGCCTCTTGTGGAGTCATAAGTTATTGTTATATTGAACGTTAGGCCTTAATTAAGGTTGTAACCATAATGTTTAAGACGACCTTGATTACTGCGCCAATCTTTATCTACTTTGACAAATAACTGCAGAAAAACTTGCTTTTGAAAGAAAGCCTCTATATCATGTCGAGCCTGAGTGCCTACTTTCTTAAGGGCTGAACCTTGTTTACCGATTATAATGCCCTTTTGACTATCGCGCTCCACATAAATGACAGCCGAGATACGAATAATCTTTTCCTCTTCATGGAACTCCTCTACCTCCACCTCTACACTATAAGGAATCTCCTTATCGTAGTTAAGCAGTATCTTCTCACGAATAATCTCATCCACAAAGAATCGAGCCGGCTTATCCGTTAATTGGTCCTTATCAAAGAAGGGAGGACATTCCGGCAAAGCAGATTTGATAGATTCAAATAACTGCTCTATACCAAACTTTTCCTGGGCAGAAATGGCAAAAACCTCCGCTTGGGGCAGTTCGCGATGCCAAAAATCCACTAAATCCTCTAATGTTTGCTGAGTAGTAAGGTCTATCTTATTGATAATCAGAAAGACCTTGGTACCGGCTGCAGACATCTTCTTCACCTTGTCCAAAAAGTCTGCATTCTTGTCCGGCGTGTCTTGCACATCCGTCACATAAAGCAGCACATCTGCATCCACCAGAGCGGACCGAGAGAACTCTAACATCTGCTCTTGCAACTTATAGTTTGGGCGTAATACACCCGGGGTATCCGAATAGACAATCTGAAAATCTTCGCCATTCACTATTCCCATAATGCGATGACGAGTAGTCTGAGCCTTACTGGTAATAATGCTCAATCGCTCGCCTACTAACGCATTCATTAAGGTAGACTTACCTACGTTAGGATTGCCCACTATATTTACAAAACCTGAACGATGCATAAATTAGTTCTTAAAAATATCCTTCTTACTTACGCGCATTGGCTTACCGAAACGACGCAGTCCGGGCAGGTATATATGACTATCGTCCGTAATAACCGTTACTACAACCTCATCTTTAGGCTGTTGCTTGCGGTATTTACGAATGGCCGAAGCCACGCGAGAGCGTTTTTCTGATACTATTTCCTTTTTACCCGTGGCTGGGAATAAGTATATTACCTGCGAATTACCTGTTCTGCGGCTACCACGAACCGCAATCACAGCTGATTGGTCGTATTGACGCCAATTACGAGGACCTACCACACGGTTAGAATCCACTAATTGCTGAGCTAAAGCCAACTGCTGCCGAATCTTTTGAGGAGTTAACGCACGGATATCCTCCACCGGCACACGATTGATATAGTACGATTGATTGCCATAACAAGCATATTCAATTAAGGCAGAATCAACCGCTGCAGATTTC
>JAGHRV010000066.1 GCA_018066175.1 Candidatus Colicola equi
GTCATAATCCTCAGGGCTTCCGGTCTTTGTCATACCGATTGTAACGCTTCCGCCTACGGCCGTCATGCTCATGTAGTTGCGAGCCTCATACTGTGCCTTGACAGTCTCGTTCACATAGCCGCACACGCTGCAGGTATATGCTTTGGTGTCATCCGTAAGGTCAGTGTTGTCATACGAGTGAGGAGCCTCGTCTTTCTTTCTTGCAGTACAGATTCCTTCCGTCAAGGTACACTCATGCCAGTGCTTCTCACTATCTTTTGACCAGTCCTCGCTATAATTATGCACGTGTTCTTTTTCCACAATCTTTGCATATCGCTTGCCCGAGAGCAATGCAGACACATCCTTGTCTGAGGTATGTTCGATTATGGTTGCAGGAGGATTGTTGTTATCGGCATACAGGGTGCACCATGTGTTGATATGTATGTTGGAAGAGTTACCTCGACTCCCTTTGCCAATGCCGTCAGGGAAAAAACCTGAGGCATTGCCACCGTTGGCAGTTATCTCGCCACCATTAATCGTGATGTTCTTTCCGGCACTCCTTTGTCCACCGCCGATGCCGGCACCTTCTATACCACCGTTAGCAGTTATCACGCCTCCATTAATCGTGATGTTGTATCCGGCACCATCTGATCCACCACCGATGCCGGCTGAACCATTTGTACCGGTGGCAGTTATCACGCCTCCGTTAATTGTGATATCGTGGCCAGGCATATTTACTTCACCGCCAATACCGGCAGCGTAACCATGTGAACATCCTTTTGCTATCAATTGACCAGTCTGAGCAGTTTGACCATAGATGGTTAGAGATGCACCATCTGCCGATACTCGGATGCCTGCATCTTTTTCGTTTCCTGTTGCTGTCAGTTTGGCGCCATCTGCAAGTATAAGGTGAACATCACCTTCGCAAACGAGCGTACCGGTCTGCACGTCAGAGCCAAGGACAACATACCATCCACTATTCAGTGTAGTAATAACGTTGGAGATCTCTAAATACGTTTCTGCAATTTTCGTCTCGCCATCTACATCTACATAAGTTAAAGGTTCCGTCAATTTCCAATTTGCATAAAGCACAGCATTCTCTGCCTGATACCAGGGATTGGCGCTGGTTCCGTCGGCATTATAGTATTTCATTCCCATTCCATTCGGTCTTGCAAAATAACCCAAGAACACACACCTGTCACGTGTTGGCACTTCTATCTGTGGCATTGCCGATGCTTCATCAACGGTTACCTGGTCCGTACCTCCGTTACCTCCAATCTTGTCAAATGTTACTGTCCAACCATGCGTTGGCATTCTAACAACAACATTTTGCTTATTTTTCATCGAAGCTGATACGTCTTCATTTGAGGTATGTGCGATATGGGTTTCGGGAGTATTGTTATTGTCGGCATATATGAGTAACGAGGTGTTGACATAAATGTGGGAACAACTACCTAGATATCCGTTACCAATGCCAGCACCATGATCCCCATACTTATTTTCACCTGCTTTACTGATTATCTTGCCACCATTAATCTTTATATTGTTTCCGTTACCTTTAACTCCACCACCGATGCCGGCACCATACATACCACCATTAGCAGTTATCACACCTCCATTAATTGTAATATCGTTTCCGTTGCCATATTCTCCACCACCGATACCGGCAGCACGAGAAGCACCATTTGCTATCAACTGGCCAGTCTGCCCTGTTTGTCCATAGATGTTGAGTGATGCGCCTTCAGCTGACACTCGGATACCTGCATCCCAGCCGTTTCCATTTGCTGTCAGTTTGGCCCCATCTTTAAGGATAAGATGCACCTCATCTTCGCAAACGAGCGTTCCTGTCTGCACATCCGTACCATTGACGATGTACCATCCGGCACTTAATGTTTTGGAGGAGTTGGTAATTTCCGTTACGTTGTTGGCGGTTTTTGGATTACCATTCGCATCAACGTAGGGCACATTGTCTATTGCCCATGCTCCCATCACATTCAAGAGCGTGAGGAGCATCGATAGGATTATTCGTTTTAAATAAGTCATAAACTCGAGTTTCGCAAGTAGCTTTGCGTGTAAAAAATGATGATTATTTTGGGGTGTAAATATACAAAATTCAAATCACATATAAATTATCCAAAACGATGCTAACATTACCCGAAAATAGGAATGCATCTAAACTGAAGAAATGACAGAAATGACTTGCCCGGGAAGCATAAGTTATGCTTTTTACGCCCCAAAGTCTATACGGAATGTTGGATTTTTGCAATATAACAATAATCCCTTAAACTCGATTCATTCAATACTTCGTTTGTAGAGACTTAAGATAAGACAATAATTCCTTGTTGTTCTGCCATGAACTCTTTTCCTTCTTCAGAATACCAGGATCCAGTTTGGCTAAAGCATCTTCTTTCATTTTACTGCTGGCTCTTGCATAGATTTCCGTCGTTGTAGTACTTGAATGGCCAAGAAAGTCCCTTATCCAAACGAGATTGATTCCCGCCTCCAGCATATGCATTGCTTTTGAGTG
>JAGHRV010000010.1 GCA_018066175.1 Candidatus Colicola equi
TCTACCTTATTTAGGAAAAGTCAAGGTTAATTATTGGTTCAAATAAGTCTAACATATATGTATAATTTATTATTATCATTTAACTTTATTGTAGAGAAAATTGCAAAAAAAATACAGGAAAACAGAATAATTTCGCAAAAATATTTCGGACGCCGCCTTACAAGAGCCCCTTTTCGCCAGATACCGTTTCCCCCGTCTGTCGGGGGAAACCATGCCCCCGAAATAGTCTGGGGAAATTGAAAAAATGCAAAAAAAAGGCGATGCCTTACAATTCCAAAAATACTGGTTTTTTATGTATGCAAGCATCCAATAAACCCATCTTTTTGTAATTTTTGATAGAAAACTATCATTTTTTTTGCATTTTTTTGTGAAAATATTTGCACATATCAAACTAAAATCGTAATTTTGCAGTCAAAATCACTTTTATACAAGTTATTATTACCTGATATTGTACATTTACAATCTAAAATACAAATACTATGATTTCAAAATTAGTTGCGATTTACTACAAAGCATTAGAAAATGTTTCTCTTGATTTTACGCGTTATTTGTATGCGCAAATCAATTGGGAAAACCGATTTATTATGATAAAAGGAGCAAGAGGCGTTGGCAAAACAACGATGTTGCTTCAACATATTCTACGCACATTTCCAGACAAAAGCCAAGCTTTATATGTATCTGTTGATAACTCATGGTTTGCTACTCATTCGATGGTTGAACTCGCAGAATATGCCACTTCACACGGAATAATGAACCTCTTTTTTGACGAGGTACATAAATATAACCATTGGGATCAACAACTTAAAGAGATGTATGACTCGTTCCCTAAATTAAAAGTTGTTGTCACCGGTTCTTCTATGCTTCAATTAGAGACCTGCCAAGCAGACCTAGGTCGCCGTATACGCCAATATACACTACGCGGAATGAGTTTTCGAGAATATCTACAATTAGAGGGAGTTGTGTCGTGGCAACCGCTGGAATTGGACAACCTTCTCAAAAACCATTTGTCACTTGCTGCTAAATTGACCAATGAGCAACCCATCCTCGCATATTTTGAAAAATACCTGCAAGAAGGCTACTATCCATTCTATCGTGAACAAGGTGACGGATTCCTACAAAGATTAGAAACGAACATCAACAATGTTATCAATGTAGATATCCCTGCAGTGGATAAAACAATCACATACGAATCCGTTTATAAAATGAAGACATTACTTCGCATTCTTGCCGAACAAACCCCTTATACATTGAACATCAACGACTTATCAAAGACATTAAGCTGCTCGCGTGATATTGTTTATAAAATGTTTGACTTAATGCATCGTGCCGCTCTCATTTGCCGTTTATATACAAAAGAAGGAGGAATGAAAGTGCTTCAAAAGCCAGAAAAGATATTGTTTAATAATACCAATCTAATGTATGCATTATCACAACAAGTGGATATCGGAACTATGCGTGAAACATTCTTTGCTAATATGCTTGCCGCCAATCATCAGATTTGTATGCCTCAAAAAGGCGATTTATTCGTCGATGAGAAATATCTATTTGAAGTTGGAGGTAAGAATAAAGACTATGGTCAAATAGCCAATAAAGAAAACAGTTACGTTGTCCGTGATGGGATTGATATTGGTTGTGAAAATAAAATCCCTCTTTGGATGTTTGGACTGCTTTATTAGTTTCTTTCTCTACAATACATCAAAGGTCGCTTGGCGTTTCCGCCCGCGACCTTTTGTTTTATACAGACCAACAAAAAAACGTGGATCTCGATATGTTCCCCTATTTAACGTCAGTGGGTGACGTTTTTGCAGTTTTGCGCTGCAAAATTACAAAGAATTTTTGATATATGCAAATTTTATTTAATTTTGAATTAAGAATTTTGAATTAAGAGGTAGGTGGCGATGGGGACATCGCCGAGATGGAACAGTTTAGATCGGAGAACGCCGTTCTCCGAGAAGGGACACTGTAGAGAGAGAGAACATGAGAAAATAGACATTCTGAAGAACAAAAAGGAGCAGCATAGGTTGCGGATAGTCCTCGCAGGGTTGCTGAATAGTCTATTTATCCTCTATTAATCGTCTATTAATCGTCTATATAGCACACAGGAAAGAAGGGATTTGCGGAAAGAGAGGGATTGGGACTCCGCCTTGTCTACGACAATTCCCCCCAATGCCTAAACCTTGCCAGGAGCATCCTTGCAAGGTTTCCCATCTTATAAACAAAAAGAAGAGGTCACAAGTAAACTTGCACCTCTTCTTTTTGTTCGTAATCTGTTTTTCCTTGCGGAAAGAGAGGGATTCGAACCCCCGGAACCTCTCGGTTCAACGGTTTTCAAGACCGCCGCGTTAGACCACTCCGCCATCTTTCCTCCGCTTACTCGAAGCGGGAATATATATGCTTTTTCAAAAGCGAGTGCAAAGGTACAACAAATTTCTGACCTATGCAAATTTTTTTTTATTTTTTTGCTTTCTTTGTTGTTTTAGGAGCCTTGACCGTTTCAGCTTTAACAGCCACCACCGTCTCCGGCTTAACCTCCTGCTCCTCAGCACGAGGATCAATCTTCATAACAAAGCGTTTATAGTAATCGATGATGATTGTAGTGAGAGGTAAAGCAATCAACATACCTGCTACGCCTAATAGACTGCCCCAAACACTAAGTGCCAGCAAAATAACGGCAGGGTGCAAGCCCATTGCCTTACCCATGATACGCGGAGTAAGAACGAAATCATCCATGAACTGAGCAAAGCAGAAAATAGCAATCATGATAGCCAATAACAGCCAGAAGGAACGTCCGGTTTCTACACTCTCCAGCAAAGCCAATAGTAAGCAGGGAGGAATGCCTAAGGCCTTCAAATAAGGCACCATAGACATCAAGCCAATCAATATACCCATTACGATACCTAACGGCAAGCCAATAATCTCAAAACCTACACCAAAGATAATACCTACAATCAATGCCACTAAACCTTGGTTACGGAAATACGCTTGCATATTAACGGATATATCGGTCATCACCATTTGTACTGTAGCGCGATATTTCTCAGGAATCATTGCCAGCACCTCTTTATCCAGTTGTTCCCAGTCTAAGAGCAAGAAGAAGATATACAGCACACACACCATGATAACGCCCAGTTTAGTTAGGGCAGCCACGCCATTAGTGAGCATGTGCCATAACTTAGGAGCAGCCGTCTTAAGAGCATCCATCATGTTTTGATTAGCACAGACAGAGGATAGGCTGAACGACTCTCTATTCTGCTGGTACTGAGTTACCCAATCCATAGGCAGGTACTTACCTAACTGCTCCGCATGCAAGTGCGTAGTAACATAGTTAAATAAATGCGCCATTTCATCCATCATAGGTGGCACAATCAACCAGTTGAAGCCCACCAATATACCTAATAGCACAATCATGGACATCGTCACCGATAAAGCACGATTCTTAAAGCGACATTTGTACTGGAAGAAACGCACCATGGGGCATAACATGTATGCAATAAACCAACTCACCAAGAATGGAACCAAAACGCCACTCAATCGGCGCACTAAAAAATACAACGCAATAATCACCAAAATGGTGATACACGCATGGATAATTTGATTTCTGTCGTATGTTTTCATAATTAAATAATATTTTAGTGACCCCGGAGGGACTCTAACCCTCGACCCTCAGAACCGGAATCTGATGCTCTATACAACTGAGCTACGGGGCCTCGTCGGAACGACGACTTCGGATATTAGTTTGCGTTCTTGTTATTTTTGTCTCCCGCAGATTTCGCAGATTTACGCAGACTTTTTATATTTATTCGTTGTTCGTGTTTGGTTTGTTCGTAAGTAAACTTCCAACATCCCACCACACTTACAACTATCAGAAGTCTTACGCCTTCAGGTCCCATACGGGACTATAAATATATTACGCGGAAGGCTCCTATTGGAGCTATAAATATTTTTTCTTACTTCGCGGAATGGTTCAGCGGTTTTCTTATTAACAACGTATTTACGTTGTAAGAGCGTTTAGCTCTGGTTATTTATTGAGTTTGATATTGGATAGAAAGCTTGCTTACTGATACAATGGAAAATCAATAAAATAATAAGAATAACTTCTGCGGTTTCTGTGTAGTCTGCGGGCACTATTAGTTTGCGTTTACGTTATTATCTTCTTGTTCCTAAGATTAGATAGATTAGGTAGGCGAGGCTGCCTAATGCAGCCACTACGTATGTATAGGCGGCGCTATGCAGGGCATCGGAGGCCATTTCTTTGGTTTCACGATTCGCCACTCCACTCTCCTCCAACCACGCTACGGCACGTTCGCTGGCATTGATCTCAACAGGCAATGTAATAAAAGCGAATAACGTAGTTAAGCCATATAAGCCTATACCTATATATATTAATTGTGGGAACGTTTCAAACACCAACATACCTATCAGCATCACCCACACCACCCAACGATTAGCAAAGTTAACGACGGGTACTAATGCAGAACGCATTTTAAGGGGCGCATATTCGACTTGGTGCTGAACAGCATGCCCGCACTCATGCGCAGCCACGGCAGCCGCAGCAATAGAGGCGGAGTTATACACCGATTCAGACAAGTTAACGGTCTTGGTAGCAGGGTTATAATGGTCGGTCAGATGTCCCGAAGTAGAAATAACCTGCACGTCCGTAATGCCACTATCGCGCAGCATCTTTTCTGCCACTTGAGCTCCGGTCATCGATATACCTACCCGACTATACTTAGCAAACTTGCGTTCCAAACTAGCCGACACAATCCAACTCAATAACGCAAAGGTAATAAAAATAATCCAATACATACCTATTTCTTTTTACAAGTTTTACATTCCCCAAACAGATAAATGGAGTAATGCCGCATAATGAAATTCGAATACTGTTTCATTCGCAACGCTGTATCCGCCATTTGCACTTTCACGCGGCTGACACGTCCGCATTTAGAGCAAATAATCTGCATTGTGTTTTGATCGCCAAACAGGAGTTCATACTCCATGAGTCGACTTCCTTGCTGCTTACGCAGACAATGCACGATTTGGGCTTTCTCTAATAATATTAGGGTGTTATAGACCGTAGCCTGACTGATAAAATCCTTCTTCACCCATCCCACTACATCGGCCGGAGTAAAACTGCCGGCATGCCGAACGATCTTGCTTAATATACATAATCGTTCCGGAGTGGAACGCAAATGATGCAGCGATTGATACTCCAGCAATCGACGCTCTGCTTCTTTATATATAGGACTCCATTTCACGGTCAAACATCATTTCGAGCTGCAAAAGTACATAAAAATCCGCATATATGCAAATTTTTTTTGCGTATCTCATTTTTTTTTTGTACTTTTGCACGCTTTTTCGTAAAAAGCGTTAAAAGGTCCTAATATTTTTCGTTTATGAAGCATGATATTCATACCGTTTGCGTGTTCTGCGCCTCCTCTAATCAAAGTCGTCCCTCTTATTATGCTGCCGCCAAGCGGTTAGGTGAGATCTTGGCCGAGGAGCACATACGTTTGGTATATGGCGATGGCGGTATCGGACTAATGGGTGCTATTGCCGATGGTGCGCTTAGCAAAGACGGTACAGTAATTGGAGTCATCCCTCAATTCATGGTGGACGAAGGTTGGAATAATCCTAAATCCACCGAGACGCATGTCGTGCAGACCATGCACGAGCGCAAGGCGTATATCGAAAGCATATCAGATGCGATGATTGCCCTTCCCGGAGGTATAGGTACCTTAGAGGAACTGGCGGAGTGCTTGACATGGAAACAATTAGGCATCCATACCAAGCCGGTGGTTATACTCAATACGGACGGTTACTACGATCCGCTACTGGTCTATTTAGATCGGATGGTAGAGGAAAAGATGATGCGAGAGATTCATCGCACCCAAATGTTTACTGTAGTTAATACGCCGGAGGAAGTGCTGCCGGCATTGCGCAACGCTCCGGAATGGAATAAAACGATTAGACGTGAAGCTGCTATCTGACATATCACAAACATGGATTAGTTGGGTCTTGATGGCCTTGCTGCTGATGATTCTGCTGGCTAGCGTCCTGCGTCCCACAATGTGGAAAGCAAAAAACAGAGTTTTGTTTTCGCCCATGGAACGTAAGTACGAAGACGAGAATATCTCGGTACTGTTAGACGGAATGAGCTACTTATTCAGTATCGGCATCTACGCGTTGCTGCTGATGTACCTATTAAGGGGAGAGGCTATGACTATAACTAATGATACGCTACCGGTGACTACATACCTTCAGATGGCAGGGGTGATTTTATTGATTGATTTATTGCGGCTAGGACTGATGGCTATTTTGCAATACACCTTCCGGTTCTCCTTCCACCTGCCTTCAATCATACGACATCATCATAATCTGCTATTGATCTTTGCTGTGGTAGGTTTTGCTATATTACTATTCGCACCCTACCTACCCTATAACGCCCTACTAACCTTAGTCATCATCGCCGGATGCGTTTATGTAGGCATATCGTGGTGGAAAATCATTACTACTATTGGATTAGACATACAAAAAAGTTGTTACACACTGCTATACTATCTGCATATCGAGATTGTACCAGTCGCCGCCATGGTGATTATCAGTTCGCATATCGTAGAAGCATAGCACAATGAAATCAGACAATATGACACCTATTCGTAAAATCTTAGTATCCCAACCCCGTCCACTAACGGAACATAACCCATATTCCGAGATGGCACGCCAATATGGGGTGGAGTTTGATTTTCGTCAACTCATTCAGATTCAAGGTCTATCGGCCAAGGAGTTCCGTCAACAGCGCATCAATCCGTTGGATTACACCGCCGTATTACTGTCGTCGCGCTTAGGTATTGACCATTATTTCCGGATATGCGAAGAAATGCGTATTCAAGTGCCGGAGACAATGCATTACTATTGCATCTCTGAATCGGTTGCTAATTACTTGCAGAAATACATCCAATACCGCAAGCGTAAGGTTTTCTTCAGCGAGCACAACGACTTTGCGGATTTGCTGCCGGCTATGAATCGCCGTCCCAACGAGAAGTACATGATGGTGCTCTCGGACGTGCATCATGACGATGAGATTCAGATGTTCGCTCAGCATAAGATTACTATTCAGCCGGCCGTACTCTATCGCACCGTTGCAACGGAGTGGCCCAAGGACGAACCATTTGATCATGATATGGTGGTGCTCTTTACCCCATCGGGAGTGCAAGCTTTACGCACCAATTTCCCGGACCTAAAAGACGGAGATAAACAGATTGCCTGCTTTGGTCAAAACACCTTAGCGGCCTTGGAGGCCTCCGGATTGCATGCTGTGATTGCAGCACCAACTCCTCAATACCCCAGTATAACCACCGCATTGAATAATTACCTTGAGCAACAGCTTTCCTAAAATAGATAGACTATGCGGGCAGATACATATCCAACAACTGTATCGTACCGGCAGCAAGATGACCGTTTGGCCATTGCGCATCACGTATATGCCTGCCAGCGAGACACAAGTGCTGATATGGGCTCCTAAGTCGTTGTTCAAACATGCCGTGGATCGCAATCGCTTGCGCCGACAAATGCGCGAAGCGTGGCGACTAAGCAGCAAACCACAGCACACTTGTCAGATAGCAATCAATTATATGGATAAGCAAATGCAACCTTATGCTGTGATTGAACGAGCTATGCACAAGATGATTGCTAAGATTGATACGGTTCTCACTACACCTACCGATGAAAACCATTGTTAGAAAAATCTTCCTGCTGCCGGTTTATTTCTACCGCTACTGCATATCCCCTCTCACTCCCCCCTCCTGCCGCTATGTTCCTACATGCAGTCAGTATATGGTGGAAGCTGTGATGAAATACGGAGTTATCAAAGGTGGTTGGTTAGGCATCAAACGCATTCTTAGATGCAACCCATGGGGCGGAAGCGGGTATGACCCGGTACCGTAGGAAGCGCAGCTTCCGACGAGAACGTTGACTAATTGAGAATTGAGAAATGAGAATTGATATTATAACCTGTTGTCCGGAATTATTAGAGTCCCCTCTTAATCATTCCATTGTGCAGCGAGCCAAAGACAAAGGGCTGGCTGAGATATACGTGCATAACCTGCGAGACTACACCTTAGACAAGCATCGCAAGGTAGATGATTATGCCTTTGGGTTTGGTGCAGGTATGGTACTGCAGGTGGAGCCTATCGACCGCTGCATTAGTGCCCTCAAAGCGGAACGCAACTATGATGAAGTTATTTTTACGGCGCCGGATGGGGAGCGTTTTGACCAAAAAGCCGCCAACACGCTATCTTTATGCAAGAACATCATCATTCTGTGCGGTCATTACAAAGGTGTTGATCAGCGGGTGCGAGATCATTTCATTACCAAGGAATATACGATTGGGGACTTTGTGCTGACGGGAGGCGAGATTCCTGCGGCACTCATGACGGATGCTATTGTGCGTCTGTTGCCGGGAGCGTTAGGAGATGTGGAGAGCGCCCTGAATGACTCTTTCCAAGATGGTTTATTAGAGCCGGGTGTCTATACGCGGCCTGCAGAGTATAAAGGATGGAAAGTGCCGGACATTTTATTATCCGGCAACCAAGCTAAAGTGGAGGATTGGCTCTATGACGAGTCTCTCCGTCATACGAAAGAACGCCGCCCAGATTTATTGGGAGACAACACGAACGATCTACACTAATTTACGGAACTCTTTGGGTAGAGGACTTTCGAAGTGGACTGTTTGTTCGGTAGCGGGATGAATAAACTCCAGCACCTTAGCATGCAGACACAGGCGGTCCACCGGGCTATGGCTATTGCCATTACCATACTTACGGTCACCTACAATAGGGTGTCCAATCGAAGCCATGTGAACACGAATCTGATTGGTGCGGCCCGTCTCTAAGTTCAGTTCCACAAGAGAATAAGCAGTACTTTCTTTGATGACCTTGTAATTAGTGATTGCTAATGCACCCCCATCATCTACCGGAGATGAATAGGTGACGTAGTTTTGTCTATCTTCGGTCAACCAAGTACGAATCTGCCCTTCCTTCTTATCCAATATACCTTCCACGACAGCGACATAGGTGCGTTTAGTGACTAATTCTCGCCAATATGCCCGCATATACTGCTGCATCTTGGGGTTCTTAGCCCAAACGAGCACGCCGCTTGTCTCTCGGTCTAACCGATGCACGACATACACGCCATTGCGTGGGTTCTTGCGTCGTTCGTAGGCTTTGAGGACAGAAAAGACGGTTTGTTGCGTCGCTCCCGGATGGGTAGCGACGCTCAGGATACCGCGTTCCTTATTCACCACTAACAACTGGTCATCTTCGAATAGCAGTTGCACTTGTGGGTGTTTGAGTTCAAATCGCATTATTGTTGCCAGAGGTCAGTAAAGTCAAACTTATTGCCATCAAACAATCCTTTGTCGGTTAGTTTGAGGTCAGGAATGACGCTAAGCGACATAAAGGCAAGTGTCATAAACGGAGCTTTGTACTTGCAGCCAATTCGTTTAGCGATGTTCTTGAGTTGTTGATGGCGTCGAGCCACTTTATCTCCATCGCGGTAGGACATGAGTCCGGCAACCGGCAGCATGAGTTCGACTAACTCATGACCATCCGATACAACGAGACCGCCTTTGAGTTCAATCACCTTATTGATAGCCTCTACGATATCTTTATCGGTGGCACCTAAGGCGATGATATTATGCGAATCATGGCCAATAGTAGAAGCCAATGCACCTTGTTGGAGTCCGAATCCTTGGATGAAGCCGACAGCAGGTTTCTGCTTGGAGTGACGACTCAGACAAACAACTTTAAGTACATCGTTCTTGGTGTCACTTACCACATTACCGTTCTCCACCTTAGCGTCCGCCAAGACGAGTTTGGTGAGCAACGAACCTTCGGTAGTACCAATCACTTTGAGTTGACCTTTCTGCGGTTCGACATGGATATCGGCCTCGGTAATCGGTTCGGCCAAGAAATGGTTAGGATAATTAGTATCCAATGGCGTTTTATCCTTAATCAGTTTATCGGTATATATACCATCAGCCACAACCTGTTTACCATTGATATATGTTTCTGACAGGTTAAACTCGCGCAGGTTATCTACGGTAATGAAGTCGGCGTTATCGCCCACTTGCAGCAGACCGTGGTTGAGTCCATAGTGACGAATCGGGTTGACGCAGGCGGCGGTAAGCACATCCATGACATCTATGCCACGTTGTACGGCGCGACGGCACATCTCGTTGATATAGCCCTTACCTATTTCATCGGGGTACTTATCATCGGAGCAGAACATCACTTTATCCGGAGCCTCGCTAATGATAGGAGCCAGGGCGTCGAAGTCGCATGCTGCAGAGCCTTCACGAATCTGCACCATCATTCCCATCTGAACGCGTTCACGAGCTCCTTCTAAGGTGGTGCACTCATGATCGGTGGTGATTCCGGATTGGAAGTACTGTTGCAGAGCTTCACCGGTGAGACCTGGAGCATGACCATCCACTATCTTGCCGCACGCCAAAGTTTCCTTTATCTTCTGCATCACCTCCGGGTCTTTATTCAGTACACCCGGTACGTTCATCATCTCACCCAAGCCATATACCTCGTCGCGTTTGAGCAGTTCTTTGACAGCTCTTGTCTTGAGTTGTGCACCGGATGTCTCAAATGGAGTGGCTGGCACGCAACTGGGGGCAGCAAAGTGGAAGTGGAAATTCACTTTCTTACCACTATTAATCATATACTCAACACCCTCTACGCCTAATACATTGGCTATCTCGTGCGGGTCGGTGATGACACCAATCGTACCTTGCTCAACAGCCAGTCGGGCATAGTACTCCGGCAGTACCAAGGTGGATTCGATGTGAATATGCGAATCAATGAAGCCAGGCAGAATGAACGTAGCACTCTCCGGGACAACGGCTTCCGTAATGCGTTTAATCTTGCCATTTTGGATTTCAATCTCACCATCAAAGATGCGACGATTCACCACATCTACGATATGTCCGAACTTAACCTCGATAGCGTTTTTGGTAGTCAGCAGGTTCTCCTGGCGAGCACGGTTCTGCTCCAATTGGCGCAGTAACCACTGTTCTTGACGTTTCAGCACCACCTCGCGGTTACCGTCACGTAACAATAACATCTTATTGCGCTGTTCCAGCAGTTGCTCAATCTGCTCGCGGCTGCCAGCCCAACCAAAGTCATCTAAATTAGTGGACTTAATCCATGCAAACTGAGCGTTCATATTAACGAGCAGCATCACGACAAAGAGCACAATGGAGAAGATATTACCAATCATGATGAACATCACAATGCTGGCGATGCTGTAGAAGACCCAGCATAACCATGCGTCGTTCTTCTTGTATATCATCCAGAAATTAGCCAGGAACGACGAAGCGATGGTGCAGGCAGCAGCCACTTTGATGGCTACATTATCGCCCCATCCGTCTTTATTAATCAGTTTGGTAGCCAAGACATAGTCGATGGCGACAATAAGGATAGCAATTAGTTGCGTCCATATTGCACCTTTTCTGCCTAAGAACTTAGGAGCAAAGCCTCCGCCATCATTTTCTTCTTGGGATTTCAATGTATCTCGGCGCCAACCTACCAATGACTTAATTTGGAACGGCAGGAAGATACATAGGTAGAGGACCACTAAGTCGTAGTTGCCCTGCAAGTAGAACTGCCACGAGAGCAGGAAAGACATGATGAATCCTTCGTAGAAGCCGAAGTAGTTTTGGGGATTGCGGATAGTGAGCACATAAGCTGTACCTAATACGCTGGCAGGAATACCAACAATAAAGGCTAAACTATTCCATTGCAACAGAACACCTTTTATTTCGGGGTGGAAGAATTCCACTAACCACAAGGTGAAGAATAACACGGCGTAGATGACCGCACTAATAACGGTCATACGCATCATTTCATTAAAAAGTTGTTTTCTCATGATGATTAATTGTTTTGTTTTGTAGCCCCACCGGGAATCGAACCCGGATCTAAAGTTTAGGAAACTCGTATTCTATCCATTGAACTATGGAGCCTTCGTCGGAACAGCAGGTTCGTAAGGGTTGATTGCCGCTTCGCTTAATCAACAGACGACCTGAGTTCCTCCTCTCCGAAAAACCTCTTACGAGCTTTTTCGGGTATTTCTTGTTTCTTAGTTTACGTTATCGTTCTGGTTTTATATTATATTCCTCAAACGTATAATTGAGGAAGTCATTCATCGGTTTGGCGGCTTGGGCGATGGTGAGTAGGTGCTGCATAAAGTCAGGAGCACATACTTGTTCATCCGTAAGCGGAGTAGAGAACGTGTAAGCCTTGCGTTTAATCCACTCCGCCACCCTCGTTGCATGCGGTTCATCTATCCCCGTCAGGTCATATCCTGCAGGCACTTTCTTGAGCATCCACTCTGTATCAAAGTCCCCGAAGAACTTGCGCCAAGACGGTTGTTGCATGATAGCTTCCACTTCGTCATAATTAGCCACTATCTCGTGCCGCAAAGCGGTGAGTAATTCAGGACTTGGGCACCATATTCCTCCGGCGAACATGCAATGACCGGGTTGCAGATGCAGGTAATAACCTCCTCGCATAGAGTGTTTGCCGGCACTATTAGGCACATCCTTCATCGGTCCAGCAGGAAAAGTGCCAAACCACTCTTTATAAGGCCGTTTATCGGCTGAGAACCGCACATCCCGATAGATTCGCCATATACATTGTTTAGGGGCGATTCCTTGCAACGTAGAATCAATCTTAGTTAAGCCGTCTATATACTCCTGCGTAAGGGCTTCAAAGCGTTTGCGACACGCATCATAACGCGGTTTATTAGCCTGAAACCATTCACGGTTGTTATGCTCAGATAACTCAGACAAGAAGTCTAAAATGTCTTTTATAGTCGCTTCAAGCATGCTTGTAATGAATCGGTCCAATAAGGGATGGTTATCCCAAATGTTGTTTTTACTTTAGCCTTATCCAACACGCTATAATGAGGGCGTGGAGTCTTATATTGATATTCCGCACTCAAGATAGGTGTGACGCGGCAAGGAACACCTGCCTGACGCAGGATTTCCACCGTAAAGTCATACCAAGAGCACACTCCTTCATTGGTGAAATGATAGATGCCCGGATGCCATTGGTCGGCCTCAATAGCCGCATAAATGGCCTTAGCCAAGTCTTCGGCATAGGTAGGAGTGCCTATCTGGTCATATACCACGCGCAGTTCATCTTTTTCTTTACCATAACGCAGCATCGTCTTGACGAAGTTATTGCCGTACGGCGAATACAGCCACGCTGTTCGGAAGATGATTGCCTCCGGATTAGCCTTCAGCAACAACTGCTCACCTTCGTACTTGGTGCGTCCATAAGCCGTGCGAGGAGCGACAGAGTCGGTCTCTTTGCATGGCATATACTCATTGCCGGAAAAGACATAGTCGGTGGATATATGAATGACCTTGCATCCGGCGGTGGCTAAGTTCTCCACCGCTATAGCATTAATCAGTCGTGCCGTTGGTTCGTCCTCTTCGGCTTTATCTACATTGGTGTAGGCAGCGCAGTTAACAATCACACCTATGTTATTATCGCGCACGTACGTATGCACGCTCGCGCGGTTGGTGATATCCAGTTCCTGCACGTCCGTAAAGAAATACGTATGTGCAGGATGTAATGCACTTAGATTGCGCATCTCGGTGCCTAACTGACCATTACAACCGGTAATTAGTATATTCATATCTAAAATGGGTTATCTAAATCCTTTAATAAAGGATGTTTGGTGTCTTTGTCACTAATGATTCGTTGTTCGGTCGGCACTTGCCAATCGATGTTAAGAGCCGGGTCGGACAGCAATAGACCGCCATCGGCTTCGGGGTGATAGAGGTTATCGCATTTATACGTAAAGACCGCTTTTTCGCTTAGCACACTAAAGCCATGTGCGAAGCCTCGCGGGATGAAGAACTGACGATGATTTTCTTCGGTCAGTTCCACACTAAACCACTGTCCATACGTCTTACTGCCCTTCCGCAGGTCCACCGCCACATCCAGTACGCGTCCCTGGGTGCAACAAACCAACTTAGCCTGGGTATAAGGTGGACGTTGAAAATGCAATCCACGAACAACGCCAAAGGACGAGCATGACTGGTTATCCTGCACAAACTGCACATCTATACCGGCCTCACGGTAACGTTGCTCATTATAGGTCTCTACAAAGTACCCTCGCGCATCATGAAAAACCTTGGGCTCAATGATTAGTAATCCTTCTATGGGAGTTGTTATTATTTCCATTATATTATACTTATTTATTTTTCAAATAATCCACGTAATAACGCACCATGTTTATCATGCAAAACGCCATTCAGGTCAAATCGCACAATCAGTTGTTGCTGGTGTTGCAGACGTTTAGTGCAGTTATCATAATGCATATTCCAACTCATGTAGCAATTCACGAAACCGGCGCGATACAGATAGATAAAGAAATCCGTTCGGTTGTAGAAAGTAGCCTGATAGAACGGATCGCCTTGACACATGAGACTGCCAATTGGTGTTCCTAAGTTATCAGCATTACGCAATGGTTGCAGGTTATCACCTACGTAGGTGGTGTTCTTAACGCCCAAGAACCACCAATTCAGATACACTTCGGCTAACATGCCATGCATATTAAAGGACTGGTTATTCTTGCGATCTCGCGCATAGCCGTAGATATATGACACCTTGATGGCCAACGAATCCAATGGCGTCATCTGAGTGAAGTCCAATCCGACATGTGCGCTCACATTTACATCGTCATATAGCGATTCGGCTTCGTGCTTAACGGGGTCGCCGGAGCAAGCAGTATGGTTCATATGCACCAAGCCTCCGGTGAAGAACCACTTATGTTGGTACTGACCATTAAAGAGGATGCGGAACATCTCCCGTCTATCTTGCGCCAAGGCACCTCGCCAGTCGCACATAAACTCGGCATAACCGCGCTTATCTTGATAGGAGATGAGTGCACCTTGTATATTGGGTCGCGCATAAGCTATACTGTCGTATTGCAACCAGTCCGGCATACTCAGTATACGGTTTTCGTATGGGATGGCACCTAATTGCAGGTTCACACCATAATGACTGAAATGGTAATACGCCGTAGGAGCGACCTTAGCATCTTTCCAATTGCCCCCTAAGGGTTGAGTGTATCTCACACCGGCTATCAACCGATGTGCTCCGCCTATACGATCCTTGATTTGCACACCCACCGTAGGAGAAAGACGAAGAGCAAAGAGCGTCTGCGGAATTTGGTAATGATTGCCTAATTCGTAGTACTCGCGGTTATCGAAATACGAATCAAAATCCACATCGTAGATGAATCGCACTTTTTTAGCCTCACGCTCCGCCTCTTTCTGCTCGTATGCCGAATCCACAAAAGCGGCAGGAGGGTTCTTGGCATAACGCATCCAGAATCCTTGTGCCGATGCCATAGTAGGCAATAGCAACAATATGAGCCACGTCTTATTCATTATTCGTATTATATGCTTTTACTATTTCTTTAACCAACGGATGCCGTACTATATCCTTGTCCGTAAAAGTGACACAAGCAATGCCTTCTATCTGTTTGAATCGCTCAATGGCATCGCGTAAACCACTTTTCTGGGACATAGGCAGGTCTACTTGCGTGAGGTCACCCGTAACTATCATCTTGCCATTGATGCCTAAACGAGTCAGGAACATCTTGAGTTGGGCGATGGTGGTGTTCTGAGCCTCATCCAGGATAACCACGGCATCACTCAGCGTACGACCACGCATAAAAGCCAAGGGAGCAATCTGAATGACACCCTTCTCCATGTATTCCTCCAGTTTATTGTTAGGAATCATATCCTGCAACGCATCGTATAACGGCTGCAAATACGGATCTATCTTCTCGCGCATATCTCCGGGCAAGAAACCTAATTTCTCACCTGCCTCTACGGCGGGACGGGATAGGATGATGCGCTTCACCTCTTTGTTCTTAAGCGCCCTAACCGCCAAAGCAATGGCCGTGTAGGTCTTACCACTTCCTGCAGGTCCTACCGCCAATAGCAAGTCATTCGTTCGATAAGCATCTACTAATTTCTGCTGATTAAGGCTGCGCGCTGTTATCATCTTACCTCCTACGCCATGCAGTATCAGGTTGGCTGTTTTATGAGGTTCAGGACGCTCGCCATGCAGTATTTGCAGAATCTGCACCTCGGTTAGGGCATTATGCTGAATGCAGAACTCCTCGCAGGCACGAAGGGAGTGCTCGAAATGCTGAATACTGCTTTCCGAACCCGTCACCTTCACTTCATAACCACGAGCCACCACCCTTACGTCAGGGTGCTGGTCTTTTAGGCACAGCATATTACGATTATTCAAACCATAAAAAGTAGCTGTATCTAAGGCTTCATTCAGTTCAATAATTGCGTCCATTCAGGTATGTTTTCTAAAAAGATTATCTGTTCCTCCACTTTAGCCATCACTATCTGCCTGCCGTTACTGAGCAGTAAGTATGGCACTTTATACTGACGATTATACACCGCTATTTGGTCCAGGGTCTTTTGCGACAGTTCTACAGTCTCCGCCTTAAACTCAATCAGCATGATGGGAGTTAGGTCCTGCTTATACACCACCGCATCGGCTCGACGTTTAGTCGTTAATTGCACCTCTACGGCAATGCTGGATGACGGATAACCATATTCCGTTACTAATTGATGCAGAACCTGCTGACGCACCCACTCTTCCGGAGTCAATCGCACGTACTTACGCCTCCATCCGCATAGGATATAGTCCTTACCTCGTATCTGCTTAATGTTCATTGTCAGTTGTCAGTACTCAGTTGTCAGTACTCAGTTGTCACTTCTGCCAATTATCCTTTAGACTGGCGGTGCGGTTGAATACCAACTTATCAGCCGTTGTATCGAGATCCACTACAAAGTAACCTTGTTTGAGGAACTGATAGTGGTTAACTTGGGCTATACCATCTACTATCTTAGTTGGATGCAACTCGCTGCGCAACGAGGCCTCCACTTTGATATTTGTCACTTTCAAACTATTCGGATTGAGCAAGTCGCGGAAGTCTCCTTCCTCGGCACTGGGGTTCTCAACGGCAAAGAGACGGTCGTACAAACGAGCCTCAGCATCGATACATGTGCCGCATTCTACCCAGTTGATAGTGGCTTTGGTCTTGCGATTTCCTCCTTCGGTTCCGGACTTGCTATCCGGATCATACGTAGCATACACCGTGGTGATTTTGCCTTCGGCATCTTTCTCGCAGCCCGTGGCTTGAATGATATAAGCGTTCTTTAGACGCACTTCGCGACCGCCGGGGCTGAGACGGAAGAAATTCTTATCAGCCTCCTCCAGGAAGTCTTGACGCTCGATGTATAACTCTTTACCGAAACGCATGGTGCGAGTGCCTAACTCAGGATGACCGTCTATATTCTCGGCCACTAAGTCCTCACCCGCTCCTTCGTAGTTAGTCAGCACCAACTTAACCGGATCAAAGATAGCACATACACGGGGAGCTTTCTCTTTTTGATCTTCACGGATAGCATTCTCTAACCATGTATAGTCAATCATACCTTCCACTTTGGTGTAACCAATCGTATTGATAAAGGCACGAATAGCTGCAGGCGTGTAACCTCTGCGACGCAAACCGCATACTGTCGGCATGCGAGGATCATCCCATCCGGCTACTAAACCTTCCTTCACCAGTTGCAGCATCTTACGCTTGGACATCACCGTGTAGGATATATTCAGGCGGTTGAACTCAAACTGATGGCTGCGGTCCTCTACGTCCTGAGGATTACGTTGGTAACCAAAGTCAATCATACGATCGATGAAATAGTCGTACAACGGACGATGCACCACAAACTCCAACGTACATATACTATGCGTCACGCCCTCAAAGTAATCACTTTGTCCATGCGCAAAGTCATACATAGGATAGACATTCCATTTGCGACCGGTGCGATGGTGAGGATGGGATGTGATGATGCGGTACATGATAGGATCACGGAAGTGCATATTGGGATTAGCCATGTCAATCTTAGCACGCAGCACCATCTTACCTTCCTCTATCTCACCATTTTGCATGGCTTGGAAAAGACGTAAGTTCTCCTCAACAGGACGATCGCGGTAAGGCGAAGCCACACCCGGTTCGGTAGGCGTACCTTTCTGCTCAGCAATCTGCTCGGCTGTCTGCTCATCTACATATGCCATACCATGCTTGATGAAGTCAATGGCTAAGTTATATAATTGCTCAAAGTAATCACTTGCGTAATACACCTGTCCCCAGCGGAACCCCAACCAAGCGATGTCCTGTTGAATCGAATCCACGTATTCGGTATCTTCCTTCACAGGGTTTGTATCATCAAAACGCAGGTTACAGATGCCGTTATATCGTTCAGCGATACCAAAGTCCATGCAGATAGCCTTGACGTGACCGATATGCAGATAACCATTGGGTTCAGGCGGGAAACGAGTCTGAATACGACCACTGTTCTTACCTTCTTGCAAATCTTTCTCAACGATTTGCTCAATAAAATTGAGCGACTTTTCTTCTGTTTCCATATTATAAACCCTTAATGACGCCGCGTGGCGACTCTTTAATGAAGTTAATAATCAAATCTCTTTCGGCACTTTGTGGCACTTCAGCCAGCACTTTCTCCACGGCTTGGGTCATATTGAGTTTACTCATATAAACCAGTCGATAAACGAGTTGAATGGTCTCTACTTGTTCCTTCGTGAATCCACGGCGACCTAGACCTACGCTGTTGATTCCGCAGAACTGAATAGGATCACGAGCGGCCATCACGAATGGAGGCACATCCTTATTGACGTGACTGCCACCTTGAATCATCACGTGTGAACCGATGTGCGAGAACTGATGCACTAAGGTGCCACCACCGATTACAGCGTAGTCTTCCACCACCACTTCTCCGGCTAATTGGGTGGCGTTGGACATAATAACATGGTCCTTCACCACCACATCGTGGGCCACGTGACAATAAGCCATAATCAGGCAGTTATTACCCACTACGGTCTTGCCTTTGCTGGCGGTGCCGCGATGCACCGTGGAGCACTCTCTCAATACCGTGTTGTCACCTATGTACGTATAGGTTAGTTCACCGTTGAACTTCAGATCCTGAGGCACAGCACCTACAATAGCCGTTGGAAAAACATGGCAGTTCTTACCAATACGGGTGTGTTCACAAACCGTGGCATTGGCATCAATAATGGTACCTTCACCAATCTCTACATCTTTGTCAATAAACGCGAACGGTCCTACATCAACCGTCTCGTGCAATTTAGCGTCCGGATGGACGTAAGCTAATGGACTAATCATATTTTGTTAAATTTATTTACTATTTGTCGCAACTGCTTACAGCAGGCAGTGTTCACTCCGTGACCAGGACAAACGGCTTCTATCCGACCACGGATAGGCATGCCTAATAGGGCCAAGTCGCCTACTATATCCAGCAGTTTATGCCGAGCCGGTTCATTCTCGAACCGTAACTCCGTCAAATAACCCAAGCGACTGGCATCAATGGTAGGCTTACCCATCTTACGGGCTAACCTATTCATGCTGAATTGCCACATACGCTTGTCGTAAATGACGATGGCATTATCTAAATCGCCGCCTTTAATCAAACCTAAGTTCAGCAGCGGGCGTATCTCTCTTAAGAAACAGAACGTGCGAGCATTGGCTATCTGCGTAACAAAGTTCGACAGGTCAGTCAGTTCGGCACTTTGTTCCTTCAGCACCTCCGAAGGGTATTTCACTGTAACAGCCACCTCGTAATGGTCGCATGGACTGATACGAATCGTGCTGCCTTTGCCATTGGTATACTCAAAGGGTTCGGTCACCACCCATTCCTTGACCTCAGCCGATTGGGTCTGCAATCCCACCCGCTTGATATGCTCCACAAAGATGCGAGCACTGCCATCCAAGATGGGAATCTCAGGAGCATCTACTTCGATTAGGCAGTTAGTCACCCCCATCGCATACAGCGCAGCCATCATGTGCTCCACGGTAGATACACGCCATGAACCGTTCTCCAATACCGTGCCACGCGTGGTTTGATGCACATACTCCGCCAACGCTTCATAGGTAGGTTGACCGTCTAAGTCCACACGACGAATACGGATGCCGGTATGCTCTTCCGCCGGCAGCAACGTAGCATGAATCATCCCACCGGTATGCAACCCGGGGCCCTCCACACTAAATGCCTCTCGTATCGTCTTCTGCTTCATCTCTAAACTCTAAACCCTAAACTAACTTCCTGTACATTTCCGGCAGTTTACGCATCACGGCATATACGCGCTTGCATAAACCGGCATCCATGGCAGGACTGCCTAAGTACACACCGGGTTTGGTTATACTGCCCGGCACACCTGTTTGGGCACCGAAGATACAGTTATCCACAATCTCTATATGTCCGGCAACACCTACCTGACCGGTCAGCATGCAATGGTTACCTATCGTGGTTGAACCGGCTATACCTACTTGCGAGCAGAGCACCGTTGATTCACCTACCACTACGTTATGCGCCACTTGCACCAGGTTATCGATTTTGGTGTTCTTCTTAACACGCGTCTCACCCATCATGGCACGGTCCACCGTTGTGTTAGCTCCGATTTCTACATCGTCCTCTATCACGGCGATACCGATTTGTGGCACTTTATGATAAACACCCTGCGCATCCGGTTCAAAACCAAAGCCGTCTGAACCGATGACCACTCCGGCATGCAGGATGCAGTTACTGCCTACACGGCAGTTGTAATACACCTTAACGCCCGGATATAGAATCGTGTTATCACCTATCACTACGTTATCGCCCAGGTACACCTGCGGGTAGATTTGCACGCCCTTACCCAGGCGCACGTTCTTGCCGATATATGCCATTGCACCTACATACGCATCTTCGGGCACTTGCACGCCTTCGGCTATATAAGCAGGCTGTTCGATACCCTTACGTTTGGGATTGAGCACTTCCGCTACGGCTTGCAATAACTGAGCCATCGCACCACGGGCGTTGTCCACACGAATAAGTGTGGCTTCCGTTGTATCGTCATACACCAGTGTCTTGGTAATCAGCACCACCGATGCCTTGGTATCCTTGAGGTATGGCAGGTACTTATCATCTCCTAAGAAGCATAAGTCCCCTTCCTTGGCTGTCTCCAGTCCGGCTACATTACTCACTTTGCGATTGGCATCTCCTACCAACTCGCCTGATAACATCATGGCAATCTGCCCTGCAGTAAATTCCATCATATCCTAAATTGAAATAAATACAGTTTCTTTGGTTTGTGCGTCAGCGCCTTAAGGTCTAATATCTCGCTCGCTGATGCGATATCCTTAACCGACCCATCATGATAGAGTATATCTATCGAGTCGTCTTTTTCCGAATACGTGCTCTTAGTGGATAAGTGCTCCACAAAGAAATAATGTGCATCTTTAGTATCTATGCCCAAGGCCGTGGTGTACAACAGCGTCAGGTCTTTCTTATCATCCTCCGTCAGCGGCGCCTCTATCAATCGGCCCCTGAATAGCCGTCTATTAGTGAAGGCCTCACTCAATAATCGCAGCACCTTATCGTCATGACTCATCCAAACTTTGATGGCACTTATCACATCCGTATCGTCCAACAGCGCATACTCGTGCAACGCCTTACTGCCGATATAAAAGTCCTTTTCGGTGATGTTGTTATACAGGAAATAATGCAATGCCGGACTGGCAAATAACTCCACTCCCCGACCTGCCAACTCCTTGGCGCGAGCCAGTACCGATATCAGCAGTTGCTCGGCAGCCACACTCGTCTTATGCAAATACACCTGCCAGTACATCAATCTACGAGCCACCAGGAACTTCTCCACGCTGTAGATACCTTTTTGCTCAATCACCAATTTATCCTCTACTACATTCAGCATCTTCAGCAGTCGCTCGCTGGCGACACGACCTTCCTGCACGCCCGTGAAGAAACTATCGCGACATAGGTAATCCATCCTATCTACGTCCAACTGACTACTAATGAGTTGATGCAAGAAATGACGTTTGTACTCGTCCTTAAAGATGGCTATCGCTTCGTCCAACGGACCCTGGTTATACATACTACATTGTGCATCACCATGCGTCAGGTCGTGGTTAATCTGCTCCATCATCAGTAAACTGATTTCCTCATGCGTGATGCCACTCACCAACGTATTCTCCAATACATGGGAGAAGGGACCGTGACCTATATCGTGCAGCAGAATGGCTATTTCGGCACCGGTGGCTTCGCTCTCGCTAATCGCCACACCCTTGCTGCGTAACGATTCTATGCCTTCCTGCATCAGATGCATCGCTCCTAATGAATGGGAGAAGCGCGTATGGATAGCACCCGGGTACACAAAGTTACTCAACCCCAATTGACGAATGCGACCTAACCGCTGCACAAACGGATGTTGCAGCACATCATACACCAGTTCATTGGGGATAGTCATAAACCCAAATACAGGGTCGTTTATTATCTTGCGTTTATTAGCCATTGATGTCTATATATACATTTGAGCGTGCAAAGATACAATTTTTTTTGCATATATGCAAATAAAAGTGATTTTTTAGGCTAAAAAAGATAGACTTATCTATCTAAAATGAATTTATGGTCTAAGACAACCGATGGGAATAACATAAACACCATCTTCACGAGTAAATGCAAATTGACCACCAGTAAGAACTATTAACAAGTCCGGTTCGCGTAATGGGTTTTGTATATTATTTTGGTTGTATTGTTGGATTAAAGCCTTTAATTCAATCAAATGTTTGGCCCCCTCTTCAATATCGTTGCTGCCTAATTTACATTCTATTAGAGCATAACGTCCATCTGCGATATGCAGCACAAAGTCTGCTTCCAAATCATACCGATCGTGATAATAGTTCAACTCTGTTCCCAATGGTGCAGAATATACTTTCAAATCTCTGGCACACAGGCATTCAAATATAAACCCAAATGTCTTCATGTCTTTGATTAAATTATTGGGGGTTAGACCAAGTGCGGCAACAGCTATGGAGGGATCTGCTAATTCTCGTTTTAGCCCACTTCTGATAGCCGTTTTAGACCGAATCGCAGGATTCCATGCCTCGATGTCTTGAATAACGAATAGGCGTTGTAGTGCCTGCTGATAGTCATCAAACGTCTTAACTTGCAAACTTTCAGCAGAAGCATTAACATCTGCTACGATATTGGATTTCTTGACCAAGGTGGAAATGTTTCGGGCGTAAGAGCGTAATATAGCTCTCGTTAAACCAGGGCTACGATTGACCCCATCAATATTTTGTATATCCATTTCACAAACAGTGGTGAAATAGTTTCTCGCTACCAACAATTTTGATTGGTCTGTTTTGCGAGAAAGTGATGCCGGCCAACCTCCTCTGCAAGCAGCAAAAACCAGTTGCTCAATAGTCAAATCCGATTGGATACCATCTATATCTATTTGGGGATTATCAAACAATGCTTGAAGGGAAATCTTGCCATTTGATTCTTGCGATTCCCACAGACTCATAGGCAGCATCTTCAAACGGGCAATACGACCATTCCCGCTGTGCTGTATTTGTTGTTTATCAACGGAATTGGAACCTGTTAATATAAATTGAGCAACATCGTTACGGACATCTACTTCATCCCGAATAGCATCCCATAGACGTGGTGCCAATTGCCATTCGTCAATTAGACGAGGTGTATCTCCTTTTAATAAAATAGAAGGCTTTACTTGAATAGTTTTTAGATTAGTTTCTAATGTCTCATTATTCTGCATCTTTAATATGCTTCTAGCATGCTGGGTTGCAGTAGTGGTCTTACCACACCATTTTGGGCCTTCTATTAGAACGGCTCCAAACGCCTCTAAATACTCCGATAATTGCGTATCAAATACGCGATTTAAGTATGCCATAATCAATATATTTTTGAAATTCGCTGCAAAGGTACTAAAAATATTTGAATTGTGCAAATTATTTCCTATTTTTGTGGCATTTTGTTTCCTATTTTTGTGGCAAATCAGTTCCTATTTTTGTGGCATTTTATTTCCTGTTTTTGTGGCACAGCTGGGGCGCGTCTAAAGTTCCGTAGCATCTCCGTAGCATGTAAGCCCCTACTAAACCCCACCGGAAGCCCACGAAAAGTGAGGTTTTCGGCAGGTTTAGGCGGGGGTTACCTTAGCAGCATGTGGTCCCGAAATGGTCGCCTACTTTAGACGCTTTTTAGTTACTTTTTGATTTTTGCGCCTGGGCAAGTGGCAGATAGTGGCAGATAAAGCATTTTTCCCTATATAATATTTTATTTTTTCTTCCTATGCGGGGATTATATATATTAGAAAACATCTGCCACATCTGCCACTATCTGATTTTTATAATCCTCTACGATTTTTCGCGCATCTGCTTGACTATTACCATGTTCCACCACAAAACAGCCTCGTTTTCCACCTGATATTTTTTGTGGCAGATAGTTGTGGCAGTTAAGCATCCGCCCCAACACACGGTCAATTAACGCAAACGGAAAGTACCCACCTACCCTTTTTGCGGAGGGGGGGTACATCGGTTTTATCATTGATTCAATAAAGGGTTTAGTCTGGAGAGATTATAATTTACAGATTATAACCATCGAATTTGCATCTAACACTTGCCGTTATTCACAACTCATAAAAAACAGGTAACACTTTACATATAAATTACCTCGGCCCTAAAAATTTATCGCCATTGAGGTGTATCATGTGATCGGGCATATCAGCTATCCAAACTTCTGTTTCCCATGCCAATTGCTCAGAGAATTTTTTAAATGTGGAAAAATCTAAAAATGCAGTAACAAAAATTTTTCCTGCTGTTACATGCGTAGTCATTTGTGATATTTCCTGGATTCGCTTGGAATTCATTGGCCCTACAGATGTAACTGCTTCTATAAAATATAGCCAGTCCTTATCTTCCTTATATAACACCACATCAGGCATTTTGTCATGCAAAGTTATTTCAAAGCCTAGTTGAGCCAATTTATCAACCTCTTTAACCAAATCTTTTTCCGTAGTATCACCCACATATAAAACTTCTGAATTAGGGGCAAAACGTGGAGCAAACTCCTCAATAATAGCACGTTGTAATTGATTATGCTTACCCGCACTCAACGAAAAATCTATACCATTGATCTTGACAGGCATTTTCTGCATTTTCTTTTTAGATGCGTATATATCTACTAATTTGGCGTAATTAGTGATAAACGCTGTTTGTGCTATATTCCCCTTTCCTAATTCCTGTACCACAGGCAAGAAATCAGCGGTCAAGCGCCACATATATTGAGGGCTATTTGTACTTTTCCCATTATCTTCTACAATAGCAGCGGTACGGAAATGATGCAGTGCTTGTTTACGAAAAGTCTCACGCGAATTTTCAGCATAATTCTTTCCATAGTATTTATTAGTAAAAGCAATAATATCATGAATACGAATCCAATTATTTGTTGCTTTAGCAAAAGATTTTTTCTCGGTCAAGTTCGCCATTGCCAAGATAACATAGCCACATAAATCACCTTGTTGTGCTTTGGGCATACCAATAGTAGCCAAAAGTTTTTTTATTCGATTTAACTTATCCATTTATCTACAATTTTATTACAACTACTTTCTGTAATTGGCATCTTCATCAATTCCCTACCAATATTTTCAATGGTAGTCCTATCTGGCATGGGGATAGCATTGACTTCGGTTGAATTTACTTGGGTTGAGCCATTCAAGATACGATAATATTGATCATATAAGGTTGATCCTAGAAGAGCAAATAGTCCATATAGGACACACAATGAACTACATGCGATATAGTTTATCTTGTTTTGTGTACTGATGTAAGAATACTGAGGATAATCTTTCGCTCGATACATGCCACATTGTAAACGTCTTGGTTCTTCTTTGCTTGTAAATCGTTTCACAAACAAATAATTTTGGTTTGGTTGCAAATATCCCTTATGCTCAGTTGAAATATATTCACCGGTTCTACCTATTGGCCATATAATACGCCCATCTTTGATATGCGATGCGTAAAACAACGGATAAGCCCCCTCTTCCATTTTATCTCGTAGCACTTCTTGCGTACGGAAATCTACTATTATTCCCGTCTTCATCTTCAAATCTATCGTTGATAAAGTCTGCGGCAATTTATGAATACGTTTTAATACATTAACTTCTTGTTGATTCGTAACAATATAGACGAATTGGTTTTGGGCCACTATGGTAGAATATGGCACGAGGAAAGTATGCATATCCAAATATTCCGCAGTAGAAGAAGAAGTTACAATGACTTTTTGGGGCTTATGTAATGTCTTTCTAACCTTAATAATCATTGTCTCTTGCAACACGCTTTCTTTATCAAAGACCTTATCACGACTAACAAATAAATGCATTTGTTCAATCACACAATGACTAAACAAATATTTTCGGAAATACTCAAAATATGCTCCTGATGTCCAAGAGCGAGGTACTATATACACCAACTCTCCACCGGTTTTCAGGTTAAAAACCCCCATTGCCCAGAATAGAAAATATAAATTAGGTGCACCATAACAAATTTGTTTCATTGCCTTAGTCTCTGGAGCATCTTTTGATATTTTTAAATATGGAGGATTGCCAATAATATAATCAAATCGCTCTGCTGTAGCAGCATTTTCACATTCAAAGGATTGCGACAAAAGGTAATTCTCAGTATTAATTATATAAGAGAAATCGGCATGAGTACGCAAATACTCCATATTGGCACACAAAATAGGCAAAACATTAACATCTGTTTCATAGCACACTAAATGCACATGCCCCATATATCCCAAATCTACCAAACGCGCTACTACTGCGGCCGATAAAAGACCGGTACCAGCTCCTGCATCTAATATATTCATGGATGGCTTATTTAAATCAAAGTCAAACATAGATGCCATATGTACGGCAGATTTTTCTGCTGTAAAGAATTGACCATAACGCTTCCTATCTGCTTTTGGAGCAGATTCTATAAATCGTGCCGTATTAGATAGTATTGTTTGAAGCATTATTTTTTGTTTCTCCTTATTTTTTGACCACAAAGATATATCTTTTTTTGCAAATACACAAATTTTATGCAAATTTTGTATGTCATTTACCATAAAATCCGGTTCTTCAAACTGAATTTCCAATGTCTGTTGTAGTGCCATAATGTAGTAGTTTTAGTGTAGTAATTGAAAATCTACGGCAAAAGTACTGCATCAAAGTGACAATTTAGTGACACTGGGATATTTTTTTTATTATTTTTCTTGTTTTTTGTATTGTTTTAGTCCGTTCTCAAGAGATTGCAGCATATCCTGACGCAATTTTTCAGGTGCCAGCACCTCTATACTATCCCCTTGCGACTTTAACTCCTGAACAAAATCAAATGTAGGAGCAATAACGTACTCAAACACACTATATTCATTCGTCCTCTCTACCTCTTTCTGCGTCTCATGCAATGGGAGAGAACGTAAATAATCTGCTGTACGAGGAACGGCTCTTATGCGCACCAAAGTAGGCTTAATCTTTTCATCACGCATTACACCATAATAGCCGGCAAAGTATTCGTCAGCATGGAAGTCCTTAGGCATCTTCCAACTCTTATTCGGCAATATCTGTGCACTCCTTATTCTATCTAACGCATAGACGCGCGGCGTGCGCTCGTCTGCTGCGGTATGGGAACCGTCCGTGTAATGCACCTTGCCCACTACATACCAACGCTGCTTAAAAATCTTAACGCAATAAGGCTGCATGTCTAAGGTTTCCGGCTCGGTGCGCTTATAGCTCTGATAAACCAACGCCAACTCTACCTGGTCACGCATAGCCTGAATAATCGTAGTCAAATACTCCGTTCCACTGGGGATGTGCTCGTAAATGATACGTTCGTGCAAATCCTGGCTCTCCTGAATAAGATTACTAACGGCAAATGTATTACATAACCACGTATGCAAGGTGCCAGCCTTCAAATCGCCTTCGTTGGCGATATAGTACTTACCCGTGGTGCGATCGCATTGGATATCCAATCCAAACTGCATCAAGATAGATTCTTTGTAACGATGGAAAGCCCGCGTTTGTATATGCGTCTCGCGGTTGTCATTGAGGTAGCACGATGCCCAACGGCGGTCTATATCCTCCTTAGATATACGCCCTGCCTCGTAAATCGTATTCACGAGCCAGATGTATTTATTAAACATCGTACTTGCCATATTCTTATTCTTTCATTTTCTGTATATGGGGTGCAAACATTTTACGATGCAAAATTACAAAATATTTTTGAGATATGCAAGAAAAATCGTATTTTTCCGGATATTCCGGAGAGAGAATTAACCAAGTAGCCAATTAGGAATTAGCCAATTAAGAAACAATCACCGTTTTTGGCCGATGCGCCATTCGCAACCGATGAAGAAACCGTCTTGATAACGGAAGAAAGCACTCATATCGGAGGTGGTGCCGGTGCGGACTATGGCAATCTCGCAAGTGAACCAGGGGCGGTCGAAATGATAGCCGGATTTAGGTACACCATCCGTGGTATAGATATATGAATGAGATGTCGGTAATTCACGATAATCCTGTTGCCAATACACATGGGTCCAACTGATTTGCGGACCGGCACTGAGCACCACCGCCGTGCGATGGTTATAAGGCAGGTGCACACGCAGCATAGGAGTGTAGTAGAACTGCCTGCCCTGGGTTGGAATAGCCATATCGTATTTATCCTGAACTATTCGGTCCGGACAAATCACATGCCATACATCGTAGTTCTCGTGAGAGATGCCTGAGAAAAAAGGATAATTAACACCCCACACGCAGGGACGTAACTCCACGATGCCATACCTAAGATCGGCCAGGGAGAGTTGCATAGCCGCTCCTGAACCCAGTCCAAAACCGATACCGAACCACATCACGCGGAAGGGGTTATTCTCCACGGTGTAGTTCCACACTAATCGGCGATAAGGGGTGACACGTTTAGCTATATCTTCGTCCATCGGTTCCAACCAAACCTCCCACATACATTTTTGGTCATCGGCGATGGTGATGGTATCCACCAAGGGGCGATAGCCCTCCTTATTTATCATAATCGTGTGCGCGCCCGCGGGAAGGGTGTACGTCGCCGGAGCAGTATGTTTTTGCCACGCTCCATCCACATACACATCGGCACCGGAGACGGATGAGCGAATCATCAGTCGTCCTTCTGCCATCACAGGAATGACGCAGAAGCAGCATGCTATGATAAGGAGTTTTTTCATTTATACAGATAGAGTTTATCTCCGCGATGGACCACGCGATCGGTATGGATAGCGAAAGCATGTCCCTGATAAACGGTTGGGCGAGGATTACCCGGTTCGTCATGCAAGTCATGCGCCGTGAGTTCATACGCCCCGGTGGTCTCGCCGGTCACTAACAGTTCATCGCCTTCGGATATTTGAGGCACAGCCTCTAACATGAACTCCGCCACGGATATACGGCTAAAGAAATTAGTGCATTTACCTGCATATACTTTTTTGCGTGTTGCTTTGGACCCATATTCATGCGTCCATTCGCCCAGGAACTGTCCTTGATAATAACCATCCCAGAATCCCCGATTAAAGACTCGCGCCAGACGGGTGTTCCACTCTTCGATCTGTTGGGTTATCTGCGGCTGTTGATAGTCCCCTCGTTGCCAAGCCTGCACGGCTTCGCGATAGCACTCCACGACGGTCTTGACGTATTCGGGTCCACGAGCACGGCCTTCAATCTTCAGCACTCTTACACCGGCATCCAGCAACTTATTAAGGAACCCTATCGTCTTGAGGTCCTTAGGGGACATGATGTATTGGTTATCCACCTCTAACTCCAAATCACTCTCCTTGTCCTTAACAACATAGCCTCGGCGGCACACCTGCATACATGCTCCGCGGTTGGCACTCATGCCGAGGTTATTGAGACTCAGGTAGCACTTACCACTCACCGCCATACATAAAGCACCGTGGCAGAACATCTCAATACGAATAGGTTCGCCCTTGGGTCCGCATATATGTTGCTGTTGGATATTCTGATAGATAGCCGCCACTTGGTTCATATTAAGTTCGCGAGCCAGCACCACCACGTCGGCGTACTGGGCATAGAAGCGCAAGGCTTCCGTATTGGCGATGTTGAGTTGGGTACTGAGATGCACCTCCACGCCCTGCTGATGAGCATATTGGAGAACAGCTATGTCGCTGGCAATGATAGCGGTTAGTCCTACCCTCTTGGCCGTATCTACTATCTCGCGCATCAGCGGCAAGTCCTCGGGGTACATGACGGTATTGAGGGTGAGATAGGTCTTGACCTTAGCCTGTTGGCAGGTCTCCACGATGCGGCATAAGTCGTTGGTCGTAAAATTAGCAGACGAGCGAGCCCTCATATTGAGGTGCTCAATACCAAAATAGACGCTGGTTGCTCCGGCCTGAATAGCCGCAGCCAAACTCTCCCAGCATCCTACCGGAGCCATTATTTCAATGTCGGATAACATACTCAGCTATTTGAACAGCATTGAGCGCAGCGCCCTTGCGAATCTGGTCGCTCACGCACCAGAAAGTTAAACCATTGGGATTGGCTATATCCGCTCTGATTCGTCCCACATACACATCATCTTTGCCACTAAGGAAAAGCGGCATCGGGTACTGTTTGTTTTGCGGATCATCCATTATTTGGCATCCCGTCATGGAGTGGATGGCTTGTCGTGCCTGCTCGGGGGAGACAGGACGTTCGGTTTCTACCCACACCGATTCGCTATGGCAGCGAAGGGACGGCACACGAACGCAGGTAGCCGAGACGGACAAGTCCGTATGCAGGATCTTGCGGGTCTCATTATGCATCTTCATCTCCTCGCGGGTATAGTCATTCTCCATAAAGATATCGATATGGGGGATGACGTTGTATGCCAACTGGTAAGCGAACTTATTGACAGTTGGTTCTTCGCCATTCACGAGTTGCTTATATTGGTTCTGCAGCTCCGCCATCGCCTGTGCTCCGGCACCGGAGGCTGCCTGATAGGTAGCCACATGAATACGACGAATAGGACTGATACGATGGATGGCATAAAGCGGCAGAGCCATGACGATGGTGGAGCAATTCGGATTAGCGATGATGCCACGGGGACGAACTAACGCATCCTGAGGATTGATTTCCGGCACCACTAAAGGCACGTCCTCGTCCATTCGGAACATACTGGAGTTATCAATCATGATAGCTCCGTAGCGTGTTATATCCGGGGCATACTCCTTACTAACCGACCCTCCCGCCGACACAAAAGCTATATCGACGCCTTTGAACTGGTCGCCATGCTGCAGTTGTTGCACGGTGACGGACTGACCCGCAAATGAATACACGGTTCCTGCACTTCGTTCCGAACCAAACAAGCGTAATTCGGTAACGGGAAAATGCCGCTCCGATAGTACGGCAAGCAGTTCCTGACCGACTGCACCCGATGCACCAACAATAGCAACAACCATCTTAGTATTTCTTAAAAAGTAAGCAAGCGTTTTGTCCGCCAAAACCGAATGTATTGGACAGCGCATAACGCAGGTCACGTTTTTGAGCCTTATTGAATGTGAAGTTCAGACGATAATCGATGTTCTCATCCTCATCCCCTTCTTCGTGGTTGATGGTTGGAGGCACTATACCATCGCGCAAAGCCAGTACGGTAGCGGCTGCTTCGACTGCACCTGTGGCACCCATCATGTGTCCGGTCATGGACTTGGTAGAGGATATATTCAGACGATAAGCATCTTCGCCCCAAACGTTTTGGATAGCCTTTATTTCACATATATCTCCTAACGGAGTGGATGTGCCGTGGGTATTGATATAATCGACTTGGTCGGGCGTTATTCCTGCATCATTGATAGCCTCCATCATCACTCGTGCAGCACCTAATCCTTCGGGGTCTGGAGCGGTCATGTGATGGGCATCGGCATTCATACCGGCACCTACCAATTCAGCATATATCTTAGCACCACGTTTGATGGCATGTTCGTATTCCTCCAATATCAAGCAGGCAGCACCTTCGCCCAATACAAATCCATCACGGGACTTACTGAACGGACGAGAAGCCGTAGCTGGGCTATCGTTGCGCGTAGAAAGGGCATGCATGGAATTGAATCCACCGATACCCGAATAGGTGACGTCGGCATCGCTACCACCGGAGAAGATGATGTCGGCACGACCTAAGCGAATGGCATCAAAAGCAGAAGCTATAGCATGTCCCGAAGACGAACAAGCCGAAGCCACACCGTAGTTAATACCCTTGAGACCCAAGACGAGGGATATATGTCCGGCACCCATATTAATGATAGCCTTAGGGATATAGAACGGACTAAAACGAGGTGTACCATCACCCTTAGCATAATCCATGCAATCCACCTCTAAGCTGGTTAATCCACCCATACCGCTGGCCCAAATTGAGCCTATTCGTTCGCGGTTTTCCTTATCTAAATCCAGTCCGGAGTCCATCAACGCCTGCTTGGCAGTCCAAACAGCGAATTGGGAGAAGCGGTCCATCTTACGCGCCTCCTTGCGATCTAATAATTCATCGGGGTTGAAGCCTTTTACTTCGCAAGCAAAATGTGTTTTAAACAGACTAGTATCAAAAGCCGTTATATCCGCAGCACCACTCTTCCCCTGCTTCATTGCCTCCCACATTGAATCCACATCATTTCCAATAGGAGTAAGCACTCCCATTCCCGTTACAACAACTCTATGTAATTCCATATAATAAGCGGTTTTTAATAGTTAATAAAAACTACGAGTCCACAGTACTCCACCGCAGACTCGTAAACGAATGTAACATTGTTATTTACGCAATAGCTTTTTCGATATAAGCTACGGCATCACCAACTGTAGAGATCTTCTGAGTATCCTCATCAGGGATAGTAATACCAAACTCTTTCTCAAACTCCATAATCAACTCCACGGTATCCAACGAGTCTGCATTCAAATCTGCGGAGAAACTAGCCTCCATAGTAACTTGAGCCGCATCAACACCTAATTTCTCAACAATAATGGCTTTTACTTTTTCTTCAATTTCTGACATAATATAAAAGTTTTATTTGTTAATAATATTCACATTCGATTTAAAATCGACCGCAAAGGTACGGTTTTTTTTTGAATTATGCAAATTATTAAGAAAAAAAGTATATTTTTTTCGATAATTTAGAATTTTTTTGCCAATTCATCGTCCGTTATGATGGAAATAACCACCTTTCCATCCTCCGTATAGCGATAGTTAGGCAGAGCCAATAAACGTCTTAACAGATCCTCTATTTCTTCTTTCTGCAACACCTTCCCATAAGGGATGGCGGTTTCTTTAGCCAAACTCAATGCGATGGTTTTCTGCACGTGCTCATGCACCGAACCGGAGACTTGGACCGCCGATAATATATTCTTCAGGGCCACGACAGGGTCTTTATCTTCCAACAACGCCGGTACACCTGATATGGTAAAACTTAAGGGGGATAGTTGAGCTATATCAAATCCCACTTTTTGCAGGTCGTCCAATATATCATTGATAACAACCACCTCGTCCGGAGCGACATCCAGTACCTCGGGGAAGAGCAGTTGTTGCGAAGCCATTCGAGTTTCGCTAATATGATGCAAATATAGATTGTATAGCACGCATATATGTGCGCGATGCTGGTCCACCATCATCAATCCGCCTTCGGTAGGCAACATCAAATAGCGGCCGCTATACTGATAGACCTGATTGACGGACCATGTCTGTTCGAAGAGCATCTGTTGTTGCTCCTGCAGCGGTTCGCGCTCCGCAATGGGGGTGCTATACATGGATTGCCAATTCAGGCTATTCGCCCTTTCTCGCGACTGTTGGAAGGGGTTATATGGCACGGTGGAATGGGTAATAGGTAAACTGCAGGGAGCCTTACCATCGGTAGGTATTTCCACGTATCCGCTTCGGTCAAAATCAAGCGAGGGAGCGATATTGAACTTACCCAATGCCTCGCGAACAGTCGCCATCAGGATTTGGAAGATAGCCTGTTCGTCTTGGAACTTAATTTCCGTCTTGGTAGGATGGATATTAACGTCTATATTCTCCGGATTGACCTCTAAATAAATATAATAGGAAGGCGTCTCTTCCCCCTGCAGCATACCTGAATAAGCATTCAGCACGGCTTTATGGAAGTACGGATGGCGCATAAAGCGACCATTGACGAAGAAGAACTGCTGGGCGTTCTTGGTTGCCATCTCCGGTTTACCCACAAAACCACGAATTGTGACCAATTCGGTTTGCGATGCTATATCCACTAAATGGCTGGTATAAGACTGGCGTTGTCCCTTACCAAAGACCTGCTCGATGCGTTGCTTATCCGTTCCGGCCGGCAGTTCCATCAGGATCTCGTCGTTGCTGACAAAGGTGAATTGCACCTGCGGATAAACGAGCACTATCCGATAGAACTCGGTCAGTAGGTTACGCAATTCGGTTTGGTCTGTTTTCAGGAACTTCCGTCTAACCGGCACGTTGTAGAATAGGTTCTTCACCTTGAAGTTAGTGCCTACCGGACAAGAGCAAGGTTCTTGACTCACCACTTGGGTGCCATCTATCTCGAGTCGTGTACCTATCTCATCCTCATTGCGACGCGTTGTTACCTCCACTTGAGCCACGGCGCATATACTGGGCAACGCCTCGCCGCGGAACCCCATCGTCCGCAATTGGAATAGATCCGCTGCTTCGCGTATCTTACTGGTTGCATGTCTCTCAAACGCCATTCGGGCATCCGTATCACTCATTCCCTTACCGTTATCAATCACCTGGATGAGGGTACGACCGGCGTCGCGCACGAGCACATCAATCTTGGTGGCACCAGCATCCAGCGAGTTCTCCACCAGTTCCTTGAGACAACTGGCAGGACGCTGAATCACTTCGCCCGCAGCGATTTGATTAGCTACACTATCAGGAAGAAGGTGAATGATGTCCATTTGGGAGTTGAGCGTTTAGCGGTGCTTAGAGCACACCAATATAACGTTGAGGTTGACTATTTGAGGAAGAAATAAAGCAATAGAATCAGGGCTAATAGGGCAATCCAGAAGCCCAGTTTAGACTTATTGCGTTGCCGCTGGGTGGACATATTCTTCTCATGTTCCTCTCGGAACGACCCATGATGAAGACGCGCAAGTTTATCCTTGCGCGCCTCTTTCTCTGGATCGTAGTAAATGGGACGGTAGTCCCACCCACGCGGTTTCGGAACTTTTGGAAAAAGAACCGACATTATTTAACGATAGCCAAGAAGGTTTCGTCTTCAGCGAACTTAGCGAACTCGATATCCTTCTGAGCTTTCTCTTTCAGTTTATTGCACTTAACGGCCTCTTTGAGGTTTGCATAAACAGCCTCAACATCATTGGTGCGAGCACCAACAACAGCCTTCAGGTAAGCAGTCTTAGCATCAGGATTAGCGATAGCGTCCAAAGTCTTGCGAGCGCCTGCGTAATCCTCATTTAAGATTTGTTGCAAAGCAGCGTTGTTGCTTACTGTTTGACCATAAGCAGATTTAGCTTTGTCATAGTCACCTTGCATGGTGTAGAATGTACCTTGAGCGTTAGCCAGGTCACCTTGTGTGCCGGCAGCCTTGCCTAAGTACAGCTCAGCTTTCTCCAGGTCATTGTCAGCCAAAGCAGCTAAAGCAGCGTTGTAGTTAACGTCAGCATCGTTAGCGTTCAGCTCAAGAGCCTTGGTGTAAGCACGGCGAGCCTCAGCTACGTTACCAGCCTCAAACTCAACTAAGCCGAGGTTGTTCCAGCAACGATAGTCATTAGGATAGAGCTCAGCAGCTTTGGTATAAACGGCTTTCTTATCCTCAATCAGAGTAGCAGCATATAAAATCTCCTCCACGTTGAGTTGAGCAGGATCACTGTTGAATAAAGCAACGATTTCTTCGTCAGATTTACCAATCAAGTCGGTAGTCAGAACCAGACGGCTGCGACGCAATGCAGGCAGAATCTCGTCAGCGATGTTTTTGTAAACAGCGCTCAGGTTCTTGATTTGGCTCTCGCGCTCCTCAGGATCGTTGTACATACGAAGTACATTGAGAACCAACTCTTTATCTTGGATGTTGCTCTCTTCCATAGCAGCTTGGAAACCAGCCCAGTCCTCAGCGGTAACGTCAGAAGCGATTTCAGCTTTCACTTTGTCCTTCTTAAGTTGGTTAGCCAAGAATTTTTGAGCATTAGCTTGACGAGCATTAGCCAACTTGGTATTCAAATCCATACCACCTTCAGGACTAGCATAACCGGCAACTTCCAGTTTATTGATAGCCTTCTTCTCGTTATTATTAGCCTCTTTGATAGCAGCTTGTAAGTCCTTAACCTCTTGAGACTTGGTCTCCGAGTTGCGCAGGTCGCTACGTTGGATGAGGAACTTAATGTCAGCCTCTTGGGTCTCTTGAATGATACGTTGGAACTTATCAGCAGTTACGCGTGGTTTAATGCTCTTAGCATCAGCCAACTTAGCGGTAGCAATCAGACCATCAGCAACTTTTAAGTCAGGAATTTCAAATACTTTGTCGCCTAATGTAGCATTGAAACGCAGATATAATTCGCAGTTGTCCATTGCAGGAACATAGTCTGCACTGAAGTTTTGAGAATAAGTACCACCCTCAGCATAATTAACTACAGTACCGTTTTCTTTAGCCTTTTGACCTACATAAGTAACAGGTTCGCCAAGCACTTCTTGACCATCAAATTTGAGGACAGGAGTAACAACCAACACACCCTTCTTAGCAAATTTCTTTGCAGGGAAAGTACCGGTAATCTCGGCATTTACTTTATTACCAACCACCTTAAGCGGATTGGGGTTAACACTAAGCTGATCCGGGGAAACGGGAGCTTTACAAGACGTCATCAAAGCCATAGCAATGATTGACATAAACATGATAGATTTTTTCATAACTCTTAAACTTTTGTTTAATGTTGATAATTTAGTTATTATTGGGTTTATAACTTTCGCAATGAACCTAATAAGCATAATTTGGCCGCAAAATTACAAATATTTTTTCATTCACGCAACTTTTTTAGCGTTTTTTTTCTTTTTTTGCATTTTTTTTTGTACTTTTGCAGCAAATTTGAACGTCCTATGCAGAAAAACATCCTATTTTTAGTTCCTTTTGTTCTTCTGGCCTGTACTCACCGTCCGTCCAAAGTAGAGATGATGCGTCAGCAAAAAGCCATACAAGATAGCATTACTTATTGCAATGCCAAGCAGAACGTGATTTATTCCGACTCTATCTTGCATGCCCTCATTCCTCAAACGGACACATTGCTGCGCTCGTTTGTGTATAGCAAAGACGAAAAAGCAGAGGACCACGGGCACTATGTGCATAAACTGCTTCAAACAACGCGCAACGCAGAGCGTAATTTCATACAGGCGTACGTGATGGATAATTATATGGTACGAGTGCAGTCCTATTATTATGGCGGGCATCAACACGGACAGTCGGCGGTGCGATTCAGTTGCGGAGAGGACTACGTAGAGGAAGAAGGCAGCAATCATGTTTTTAATGCAGAAGGTTGGCATGAGATACTGACTATAGAAGGAGAAGATGCGTTGCAGTTACTGAGTTTGATTAGCAATCACGTTAATGACCGCATCTTGGTGACCAGCATCGGGAAGCAAGATATTCGCTATTACCTGTCTGAAAACGAACGCAAAGCGTTGCACCAAACATACCTGCTGGCTGTAGCAATGCGCAACATCAATACGTTAGAACGCGCTATCAATGTTTCCAATCGACAGATAGAAAAATACGAAAAAAAGCACGCAAAGGCAAAATAAATTTGCATATTTCAAAAAAAAGCAGTAACTTTGCCCCTTCAAATAAGATTATTATGGCAGAAACAAAATACGAAAGTCAAATTTGCTCTATCCCCAATTCGGCGGAGAACGTATATCGGGTATTATCTAATTTAGATAATTTGAACCGCGTGAAGGATATGATTCCTCAGGACAAAGTGCAAGAATTAGAGGTGCACCCGGATAATATTCGGATGAAAGTAGATGGTTTGGGGCAGAAGATTACCATTCGTATTGAAGATACGATTGAGAATGACACGATTAAGTTTGGTACCGAAGGCATCCCGATGCAAGCTAATTTTTGGATTCAGCTTAAGCAAGTTACTCCGACCGATACGCGCATTCGCCTGACCTTCAAGGCCGACCTGCCACTGATGTTTAAAATGATGTTAGATAAGAAGATTCAACAAGGGCTGGATGATGCAGCTAAAATGTTAACCCAATTCCCATATAATCAATGGTTATGAAACGACAAAAGACACGTCATCGTCGCATCCATGCAGAAGGAAAACGCACCGTGCTCGGACTGGTGCTACTGCTATTTGTGATTAATGTACCTATGTACTTGTACGAGCCGCATTGGCTCTTTGCTATTACGTTAATACTCACGGCCTTGTTGCTCGTGTTTGTGACGTATTTCTTCCGCAACCCTATGCGTGAAGTGGAGATTTCCGATCCTAATTTCCTGTTGGCTCCTGCCGATGGCCGAGTGGTAGTCATTGAGCCGGTGATGGAGGATGAGGTTTTCCATGAGAAGCGGTTGCAAGTCAGTATTTTCATGTCCCCGCTTAACGTGCATGCCAACTGGTATCCTGTAGAGGGAAATATTATTCGTAGCGAGCATCAGAAGGGACGGCACTTGCAGGCTTGGCTGCCTAAGTCATCCACCGAGAATGAGCGTTCCTTGGTGATTATTGAGACACCTCAAAAGACCCAAGTGGCCGTGCGTCAGATTGCCGGAGCCATGGCACGGCGTATTGTAACCTATGCTAAAGTGGGCAAAGAAGCGCATCGCAACGAGCATCTGGGATTCATTAAATTAGGTTCGCGCGTAGATATGTACTTGCCTTTGGGCACCGAGATTTTTGTTACAGTAGGTGAGGCTGTACGTGGTAACGAAACCATCGTAGGCCGTCTTCCTGAGTAAATCATTATAAATCACTAAACTAATACAATCATGAACTTCAACGAATTATTCGCAGCTTATCCGTTCACCATGTCGGACGCTGAAGTAGCAAGAGCTACAAAAGAGATTATTGACAACCATTTTGCAGAGAACAACAACCGCGAGGTTTGGATGGAGTGCTTGCATCAGATTGACCTGACTACACTGAACGGCGAAGATACCGTTGCCAAGGTAGAAGGTATGGCTAAGAAAGTGAGCGAGTTTGAAAAGAACTTCCCCGGTGTACCTAATGTAGCCGCTATGTGCGTTTACCCTGCATTAGCCGGTGTAGCTCGCAAGAACCTTCCTGCCGGTATCGGTGTAGCTTGCGTTAGCGCAGGTTTCCCTGCATCGCAGACTTTTATCGAAGTGAAAGTAGCCGAAACAGCTCTTGCTCTCAAGGCCGGTGCTACTGAAATTGATATTGTTATTTCTATTGGTAAGTTCCTTGAGGGACGTTATCAAGAGGTATTTGACGAGATTAGTGAAATCAAAGCTGCTTGCGGCGAGCATCATCTCAAGGTTATTTTGGAGACCGGAGCCCTCACTACGGCCGAGAATATCTGGAAAGCATCCATCATAGCTATGGCTGCCGGAGCGGACTTCATCAAGACTTCTACCGGTAAGATTAAAGTTAATGCTACTCCCGAAGCCACCTACGTAATGTGTCAAGCCATCAAGGCATGGAAGGCTAAAACAGGTGTTAAGGTTTGCTACAAACCTGCCGGAGGCGTTTCCACGACCGACGAAGCTGTTCAGCACTTCACGCTCGTTAAAGAGATTTTGGGTGAGGATTGGCTCAATAACCAAAGTTTCCGTTTCGGAGCCAGCCGCTTAGCTAATAACTTGCTTAGCAGCATCGTAGGAGCCGAGACCAAGTACTTCTAAACCCAACACGTTAAACGATGTTATACACTCAATGTACATTTGCTATCGCCTTGCCGGATTGGCAACGTGCCTTGTTTGAGCAAGACCTGGCAGATGTAGGATTTGAGGCATTCTGCGAGACGGAGACCGATCAAGGTCCCGTCTCGTTAGCATATATACAAACGTCCCTCTTCCGTCGCGAAGCGATGGAGCAGGTAGTAGCGGCTTATCCCGGAGTTACGCTACTTAGCGCTGAAGACTGTCCCGATGATAACTGGAATCAGACCTGGGAGCAAGATCATCCTGAGTTCACGATTGACTTGCCCAACGGTCAGGTGCTGATTCAATCGCATTGCGCCTTTGGAGCTGGTTATCACGAAACTACCTCTATGCTCATTCAAGCGCTCATTCAGCACCATACCCCACACACCATACTGGATAACGGCTGTGGCACAGGTATCTTAGGTATCGTGGCAGCTAAATTAGGTGCCCAACATATCACCATGGTGGATATAGACGACAAGAGTGTATCGTGCGCCCTGGAAAACTGCCAAAGAAACAACCTCCCCCCTTCCTCCTATTCTATTCAATTAGGTTCAACTCCTCCTGAAGGCAAGTATGACCTTATTTTAAGTAATATCCATAAGAACGTGCTAATCGCCCAAATGCCCCTTTATGCCCGATTATTAAATCCTGACGGACAAGTGTGGCTGAGCGGCTTTTATGCATCCGATGTTCCAGACTTGCTAACTGCTGCACAAGCGGCAGGTATGCACCAAATCACCATGCATCAATCCGGAGACTGGTGCATGCTACAATTGACAATAAATACAAATAAAATATGAACAAAATCATTTCTAAGCGTTTCTTTTCCGACAATGTAGCCGAGATAGTAGTTGAGGCGCCTCTCATTGCACGCAGTCGTAAAGCGGGTCATTTTGTCATTATCCGCGTAGATGCCCATTCCGAACGGATGCCCTTGACGATTAGTGCCGCCGATACTGACAAAGGCACAATTACCTTGGTTGTTCAGCGCATTGGTGTTTCGTCCACTAAACTATGTGCTATGGAGCCGGGGCAATTCCTGCAGGACGTAGTAGGTCCTTTGGGCAAGGCCACTCATATTGAGAACTTCGGCACCGTGGTTTGTGCATGTGGCGGCGTAGGTGCAGCACCGATGTTACCCATTGCTGAAGCGCTTAAGAAAGCCGGCAATCGCGTGATTACCGTATTAGCGGCTCGCAATAAAGACTTAATCATTCTCAAGGATGAACTATCCCAATGGTCAGACGAAGTGATTGTGATGACGGATGACGGTAGTATGGGGCAGCAAGGTGTTGTTACCGTTGGTGTGGAACAAGTCATCCTTCGCGAACCGGTAGATAAATGTATCACGATTGGTCCGGCTATTATGATGAAATTCGTGAGTCTGACTACTAAGAAATACAATATCCCAACGGATGCCAGTCTCAACACTATCATGGTGGATGGCACAGGTATGTGCGGAGCGTGTCGTGTATCGATTGACGGACAAACCAAGTTCGTATGTGTAGATGGACCTGAGTTTGATGCACACCAAGTAGATTGGGATGAGATGATGACACGTATGCGTTCATACAAGCCCGAAGAGGCTATTGCTATGGACCAGTACCAACATATCCAGCATCCGCTTACCGCCAAAGAACGTGTGGCTATTCCGCGTGTTAAGATGAATGAGTTACCGCCACAGGTACGCATCCAGAGCCTGCATGCCGAAGTGAACCAAGGTCTGACCATGGAGCAAGCTCTTACGGAAGCTCATCGCTGCCTGAACTGCCCCAAACCCACCTGCGTGGAAGGATGCCCGGTGAATATCCAAATTCCTGCCTTCATCAAGAAAGTGGAGCAAGGCGACATCAACGGAGCGGCTGCTGTGATTGCACAGAGTTCAACGCTGCCTGCCGTCTGCGGTCGTGTATGTCCGCAAGAGAAGCAATGCGAGAGCCGCTGTATCCATCATAAGATGGGACACGAACCGGTTGCAATTGGATACCTCGAGCGTTTTGTAGCTGATAATGGAAAGATAGAAAATAATACTCATTGGAGTGCTCTAAGCACCGAGAACGAGACCAAGATAGCCGTAGTGGGTAGCGGTCCTGCAGGATTGGCTTTTGCCGGAGATATGGCTAAGTACGGCTATGCCGTCACAGTCTTTGAAGCATTGCATGAGATAGGAGGCGTACTTAAATACGGCATTCCGGAGTTCCGTTTGCCTAATCGCATCGTAGATAAAGAGATTGCCGGACTTAGGCAGTTAGGCGTCACCTTCCAAACCGACACGATTATTGGCAAGACACTCACTATCGATGACCTCAAAGAGCAAGGCTTTGCTGCTATCTTTGTGGGGTCAGGAGCCGGTCTGCCACGATTCATGAACATCCCCGGCGAGAACCTAAATGGAGTGATGAGTTGCAATGAATACCTCACGCGCGTCAACCTGATGGATGCCAGCAATGCACATACCGATACACCTCTGCTATATGGTCAGAACGTAGCCGTCATTGGAGGAGGCAACACCGCCATGGATGCTGTGCGCACTGCCAAACGCTTGGGTGCTGAACATGCCATGATTATCTATCGTCGCAGCGAAGACGAGATGCCGGCCCGCATTGAGGAAGTGCGTCACGCCAAAGAGGAAGGCATTGAGTTCATGACCCTGCATAATCCTCTTGAGTACCACGCCGACGAAAACGGACGCGTTAAGGAAGCTGTGCTGCAAGTGATGGAATTAGGAGAACCGGACGAAAGCGGCCGTCGCAGTCCCGTAGCCATTGAAGGCAAGACTATTACCATTCCGGTGGACCTGGTTATCGTAAGTGTGGGTGTTAGCCCCAACCCACTGATTCCCCATTCCGTGAGCGGACTTGAGATTAGTCGCAAAGGCACCATCGTTGTGGGTGATGATACGATGCAGAGTTCTATACCCACTCTATTCGCCGGAGGCGATATAGTGCGCGGCGGAGCTACCGTCATCCTGGCTATGAGTGACGGACGCAAGGCTGCTAAGGCCATGCATGAGTATTTGCAAAAGTAATTACAGCGTATTGATTACGCCATAGAATAAGATACGGTTCGTTTCCGTTTCACGAATCAGCAGCAAGAACGGACGGTTGATGTTCATCTCGTAGATTTTCTCCTGCATAGGACGCGCCGACATAGCCATCATAACCGATGTCACTGCTGCAGCCTCAGTACCTTCTTCGTCAATAGCGAGGAAGGTATTTTGTTTAACCATACCAATAAAGAGTGGCGAAGCCGAGATACGCGAAAAATCAGCTTTGGAGGAGAAACAGGTAGATAAGCCCATCTCGCCCAGATAGTCATTCAGCACCTTCTCGTACTCTAGTTTAACCTTAGGTAAGGTGAGGCGCACCTTGCATGATTCAGCTGCCGTCAGATCTATATTAGGCACCTCGTTGATGACATCAGCCACCGACTTACCTTGTGCGGGTAATATGATATCCATGCAATAAGGACTGGTATAGTCCAGACGAATAGCCTGCATCTTGCGATTCTCTATATAAGCGAAATGGTTCGTTTGATGCATCATATCTACTTTATGTTCTCCCTTAGCGCCATAGAACGTCTCTTGCTTTGTATTTTGGCTCTTAAAGGGATGTTGCCACTGTGCCTTAAAATACAAGGCATTCGTCAGCATCATCGGTAAACGAATCGGGTCCTCTACGATTTTGTTAATCTTACCATTGGTCTTGGACGAAGCCCATCCATTCACTTTTTGAGCTAAGATAGGACCGGCATAGACTTCTGCATCTTGGTTAGCCTGCAAATAAGCCGGATAGACTTGTACACCCTCGTTAATCCAGATAGCCGAAGCCACTTTAAGGAAGTCAGTCGAGGCGACATGAACGGCAGGAACAACGGCCTGCAGTTCCTTCAGCGTCTGCGCTCCTGCTCCGGGAGTGAGCATATTCAGTGCCATCGCTACAGAAGTAGGACTCAGGAAAGCATTCGTGCCTTCGGATACGCTCTGCTTCATCATGGAATAAGCAAAACTATCTTCACTGGCCACACTCGAAGCGACTTGCTTGGTTTGACAACTCATCATCATAACTGGTAATAAGAATAATACGGCTTTTTTCATACTATATAATATAAATAATGATACAATGCAAAAAGGCTCCCCGCGCACGAAGAGCCCTTTTCTGAAGTTGATTACTTACGAATACCCAAATCCTTAATGATGGCACGGTAGCGCTCAATATTCGTAGCCTTCAAGTAATCCAGCAAACGACGGCGTTTACCAACCAAAGCAGTCAAAGCACGCTCGGTACCGAAGTCCTTGCGGTTAGCTTTTAAGTGCTCAGTAAGGTGGTTAATACGGAAGGTGAACAATGCGATTTGGCTCTCAGCCGAACCCGTGTTCTTAGCATCTTTGCCATATTGCGCAAAGATCTCAACTTTTTTCTCAGAAGTCAAATACATGACGTTAAGTATTATTTGGTTAAACAATTACGGCTGATGCAATATCCTAAGATGAGAACATCGCCGCATCTATAGCTTCCAACCACAAATTGGGTGATTGGACTGCAAAATTACAACTTAATTCGCATATATGCAAATTTTTTGGGTAAAAAATGACTTTTTAGCCCTTTATTGCTCATTTTTTAAGAGCAAAGGGGAACGATCCGCATAGATTTCCGTCAATAAAGAAGTCCGCAGTATAATCACCTTGAATCAGATCGTCATCGATAGTCCAGTACATTGTTCCTGTGTATTCCTCACCCATATATTCAACCGTTTGGCTGACCGAATAAGGCACTTGTCCATTCTCGTATTCAAACGTCACCGGCTGTTTTTGCATCACTTCGCCATCCACGCCCCGCAACACCATATAGACTGTCTTATTACCCGGTTCGCAGGTGATGTTCTTTTGGATGGTATAGTGGAATTCCAATTTAGTTACTTGGCTAATGAACGAGGTTTTGCGGTTATGCTTATTCAACATAACACATTCAAAATCGGAAATCTCTAACATCGAAGCACGCGTCACTACTTGCGTGAGTTGATTATTAGCATTGGATAACTGTTCGTTAGCCTGAGTCATCTCCTCGTTCTTACGTCTATACTCGGTGTTCTCCACTACAAGCCGTTTATTGGTTTGGTGCAGCGAATCAATCTGATGCACATACGTCACCATCACTGAACGCACCGTTGCCAATTCTTTCTTAAGAGCAGATATACGACGAGCATTGGTCACTTTGGTGATACGCAACTCCTCTAATAAGTCTCGTACACGTTGTTGCTCTCGCGCTAGTTTATCTTGTAGCGAGTCATTTTGGATATCCAACTGCTGGTATCCATCAAACTGGATGGCCAAGTCCTCATACTCATCTTGCAATGCTTCCTTCTCAAACTCCAGTTCCTCCACGATCTCCTGCATCTGGTTATGCTGATGTACACTGAAGAACGCCAACGCAGCAATCACGATAATCACCACGATGGATATAAGGATAATGAGTATTTTGGTTTTTTTATTCATAACAAGGGTAGTATCTTTTCTAATTGGTTGCCACGCGAGCCTTTCACTAAGATGCGATAGCCGATTAATGGATGTTGTTGGACATAGTCACTCAGTTCGGTCACATCGTGGAAGATAGGATAAGGAGCAGTCGTAGAGCGGTACTCTTCACCCACCAACAGCACCTGCTCGGCCTTGCGCTCCAGCAACATATTGACGATGTTCTGATGCTCCGTCTTGCTGTACTCTCCTAATTCACGCATCTCACCTAATATAAAAGCAGATGGTTTTTGATTCGTGGTAAGTTGGCAGAAGGAATCAATCGATGCCGCCATGGATGTAGGATTAGCGTTATACGCATCTACCACCAGTTCGTTCTTTTCGGTTGTCATTGCCTGAGAGCGGTTATTGGTAGGATGATAACCCCGAATGGCCTCAATTGCCACCTTGCGTTTGATACCGAAATGCTCCGCCACACACAACGCAGCCGATATATTCTCGGCATTATAGTCACCTACCAAGTGGGTCTTGGTTAGCATCGGTTCGGTTGTATAACTAATCCGCACTGTGTCTAAAGTACTCGGGTCTGAAGCGGCCGTGGTTAGCATTTGTTGCAGGTATGCATTATCTTCGTTAATAAAGATACCTTTGGTAATTTGAGGATGTGCCATCAGGTAGTCATATAACTCGGCCTTGGTGCGTTGCACGCCTTCAAAAGACCCAAATCCCTGCAAGTGAGCCCGTCCCACATTAGTGATCAAGCCGTAATTAGGTTCGGCCACCTCCACTAACTCTTTGATATCCCCCGGATGGGAAGCGCCCATCTCCACAATAGCCAACTCGTGCGCGCGCGTTATTTGTAATAAGGTGAGTGGCACGCCTAACGAGTTATTGTAGTTTCCTTGGGTGTAATGCAGATTATACATCGTGGCAAGCACCGTGGCCGTCAGTTCTTTGGTGGTCGTCTTACCATTCGTGCCGGTAATAGCGATGATGGGTAAACCTAACTCACGTCGCCAAGCTCGTGCTAAGTCCTGCAATTCACTCAGGGCATTATCTCCACTAATGACGTATGCCGCTCCCGCAGCTTTAGCCTGGTCCACAAACTGATTACCATCAAAATGCTCCCCCTTAAGAGCCACAAAAACGCAGCCGGGAAGCACTTGACGACTATCCGTTGTCACGAATAGCGATGGTTTATCTTTGATGAGAAAATCCCAATTCATTTTTTCTTATTAGGCAATTCAAGCCCATATCCTTTTTTGATATCTTCTGCCTTTAGGAAGAAAGATAAGATAAGGGCAAACACTCCGAATGAAGCAAACACAATCATTGGCACGAGATAACCTCCGGTCCATACGCGCAATTTACCTATCAGCAGCGGCACTAAGCATAGACCGATGTTTTGCACCCAGAAAATAAGGCAGTATGCCGAACCGAGCACTTTCTCGTCTATAATCTTAGGTACGGACGGCCACATAGATGCCGGAACCAACGAAAAACTTACGCCTAACACCAAGATAGTTACTAAAGCCAACATCTTGCTTGGATAAGCAGGTAACACAAAGGCGAATACGCTATGGCATGCAATCATAATAACGGCTCCAAGCAGCATCATCGTTGCCCCCTTGCCTTTATAGTCTATATATAAACCTAAGAAAGGAGTCAATACCATCGCTAAGATGGGGAACCACTTGAATAAACCGGAAGCCTCAGCATTGGAGATGGCTAAAGTCTCTTCTAAGAAGTTAGTTGCAAAACGTTGGAAGGGGAAGATAGCGGAGTAGTAGAGCACACAGAGCAATGCAATAATCCAGAACATCTTGCTTTGGAACACTTGTTTGAGGTCCGAGGCATGGAACTCATCCTCCGGATCTTTCTCTGCCGTTGCTTCACCAATAGCCACAAGTTGTTTATCGAACTGGGTATCCATGACGGTGAAGATGGTGAAGTTCAACAATCCCACGACTAATAAACAAGCCGAGAACAGCAGCGGAGCCACTACCGACTGCGTACCATCCGGTAACGCAAAGCGGGATGCAAAGACTGGAGCCAACCACATTGCTGCAAATACACCTAAGCGAGCGATGGACATCTCAATACCCATCGCCAATGCCATTTCCTTGCCTTTGAACCATTTAGCCAATATCTTGGAAACAGTCGTACCGGCCATCTCGCAACCGCAGCCAAAAATCATAAAGCCAAACATGGCTAATTTAGCAGACCCCGGCATACTGGTCCACCATGAATTGAGCCATACTACGTTATTGGCATCAAACCAGTCCGATATACCAACGTACTTGATGGCTGCACCTATCACCATTAACGAGGCCGATAACACACCTGTATAGCGCACTCCCATCTTATCCAAGATGATTCCTGCTAAGATAAGAAATCCAAATACATTAAGTAAATACTCACCGGAGGCATACGTACCAAATACACCTTGGTCCCAGCCACGCACATCATTGAGCAACGATGCCAAGGGCGAGAGCATATCTACGAACATATAGGCGAAGAACATCATGCTGGCTACTAACACCAGCACAATCCATCTGGCCAAAGTATTGTCACGCAAGGTTTGTTGAATCTGTTGCACACTCATCTTGTTTATTCTTTAAACTTTCAACTTTCGATTTTAAACTATTCTTCTTCCGCAACCACACCGCTTTTTTCTTCTCATATTCTGCGTAGTGTGATTCTAAATAGCCGTCAGCCATAGCAGGGTTATTTCAGTCCCAACTCAGCTTTAACAGGAGCCATTACATCATGAGCGTCCTTGGCGATATACAGCAATGCTTGAGCATCGTAGATATAGGTATAACCTTCCTTCTCGCCAACAGTCTGAATAGCCTTCGTCAGTTTCTCGTGAATAGGAGCCAACAACTCTTGTTGTTTCTTTTGGATATCTTGTTCAGCCGTTTGATAAGCGGTTTGAATACGTTGTTGCATCGTGTACAGGTCCTCTTCTTGGATTTGACGCATAGCGTCCGTCATCGTAGACTGATTCTTCTGATAGTCTTCCAATTTCTTCTTGTACTCCTCCTGCATGCTGCTCAACATCGTCTCGTACTGAGCGGACAGCGAATCAATTTGTTGTTTAACTTGGTTCACCTCAGGCATTTGTTGGAATAACTCAGCCGTGTTAATGTGACCTACTTTTTGTGCGCATACCAACATAGGCATCGCTACTGCAAGAATAATAAATAACTTTTTCATTGTCGTATAATTTTATTTGTTAATAATTTTCAACTCTCAACGTTAAACGCTAAACGCTAAACTCTCAACGTTACTTCGCTCCTAATTTCTGCAACACTGCATCGGAGACATCTAATTTATTGGACATATAGATTAGTGATGGGTCAGCGCTGCGGTCCTTGACAATCTTGATGAACTGCTCATTGGCCACTTCCTGAATGGCTGCATACACTTCGTCCTGAATAGGTTTGAGCAATGCCTCACGTTTCTTATACAGTTCGCCATCCTGACCAAAGTACTTGCGCTTAAGTTCCAATACCTCATTCTCCTTGGCTAAAATCTCTTCTTCACGTTGTTTCTTCATTGCCTCCGTCAGAAAAATCTGCTCGGTTTGATAATTAGCCACCAGCACTTTGGCAGCTTGGTCTGCTGTATCAATCTCTTTTTGCCACCGCTTAGAGATGATATTGAGCTGGTCGTTGGCACTCTCGTACTGCGGCAGATTCTTGAGAATATACTGCAAGTCCACATACGCAATGTCCATAGTCTTCAGCGCAGCCATCGCTGGCAATGCTATCAATGCAAAAAGTATACCAAAATATTTTTTCATAATCTTATTATTATAATTCTTGACCCAAAACGAAGTGGAATTGTGAACCACTATACGACTTATTTCCGTTAATATCATCAAAGCCCCAGCCCCAGTCAACACCAAGCAGTCCGAACATCGGCAGGAAGATACGTACACCTAAACCGGCACTGCGTTTGAGGTTAAACGGATTGAAGTCCTTGATATCCGCAAAACAGTTACCGGCCTCCATGAATGCTAAGCACCAGATCGTAGCACGTTGCTCAAGCGAGATGGGGTAACGCAACTCCAAGGTAAACTTATCATATACATAACCCATGTTGCGCGCAGTCGTGTAATCATACGGCGTCATCGATCCTGACGAATAACCTCGCATTGCCACATACTCGGTGGAATAACTGGAGTAACCCGACATACCATCGCCACCCATGTAGAAAGTCTCAAATGGCGACTTGGTGTACTTGTTGTATGCACCTAAGTAACCCCATTCAGCACGTGCCATCAGCACTAACTTACCATCTGGAGTGAGAGGTGTAAAGACCTTGCCTGAGAACTTAAGTTTATAGTACTCAATCATCTCATATAACTCCGCCGTACGTCCCGAAGTAGCCATATCAGCCAAATCGGAGTTACTCAGTCCACGGATAACCGACCATGGCGGAGTAATCTTAGCAGAAAGCGTGAAGGATGAACCGCGACGAGTGTAGATAGGATTATCTATGCTGGAGCGAGATAATTGTAGCGTCAATGCTAAGTTATGGCATTTACCATTAGCCACCAACAGGTACGGCCAGTCCTTCATCCAGTACATCTGATAACTGAGTTCGGAGTAGAACGTGAAGTAATCATCGGGCCATTTGAGTCGCTTACCATAACCGATGCTCACACCTACTGTACGCAAGTACTTATCCGGGTCAGCCTCGGACTCTTGCAGTTGCTGGTAGTAATCCGAATTACCGGTGTAATAGTAATTGGAATAGTAGTTGTTATACAGGTTCTGATAGGACTGATAGTAACGGTCTGAATAACCGGTTTGGGACGAGAAGAAAGCACTGAAACTGAGGGAGTTCGGACGCTTACCGCCTATCCATGGTTCCATGAAACTCAGGCTCACCGCATTGTAGTAAATACCATTGGTGCGGAAGTTAATAGCGAACGTCTGTCCTTCGCCCTGAGGCACAATACGATAGGCTTTCTTATTGAATAAGTTCTGTATAGCAAAGTTGGTGAATTTAAGTCCTAACGAGCCCACCAATCCGGTAGCACCCCAGCCTAACGAGAACTCAATCTGGTCGCTGGACTTGGTCTCTAACTGATACGTTATATCTACCGTTCCATCCTCCGGATTAGGCTGAATGTCAGGCACGAGTTTTTCTTGGTCAAAGTGACCCATTTGAGCTAACTCACGCAACGAACGCATGATGTCCGACTGGCTATACAACTGACCGGGTTTGGTGTATAACTCACGACGAACAACATGCTCGTAAACACGCGTATTACCAACGATATTAATCTGATTGATGGTAGCCGGTTTGCCTTCGTATATACGCATCTCAAAGTCTATACTGTCGTTCTCTATCTTCACCTCCACCGGATCGACATTAAAGAACAGATAACCTTGGTCCGTATACAGTTTAGATACGGCATCATCATCCTCTATCAAACGTTTATTGAGTTGTTTGAGGTTGTATATATCACCTTTCTTTACACCCAACACACGATTCAAATAATCGTATGGATAAATCGTATTACCTACCCATGTGATGTCACGCATGTAGTATTTCTCACCTTCATACACCTCCAAATACACATCCACTCGTGTGGGGTCAACCGGACTGGGCACTACGCTATCCGAAACGATGTACGCATCGCGGTAACCGATTTCGTTGTATTTTTCAATGACGGCTTCTTTATCTTTTTCGTACAGGTCTTGCACGAATTTCTTGGTGCGGAACAGATTGACGATATGGTTATCGTTGGTTTTCTTCATGGCCTTGTTGATTTTAACATCCGACAAAGCCTCGTTACCGGTTATGTATATCTTCCCCACCTTGGTCTTCAACTGTTTATCCACCTTAATGGTCACTTTTACGTACCCTGGATGATCGTTATCGGGGTCTTGTTTAACTAGCACGCGGGTGTTGTGGAAACCTTTTTCGGCAAAGTATTTCTTAATGACAGTCTCGGCGCGGTCCGACAGGTTAGGAGTCATCTGATTACCACGAGTAATACCTACTTTAACCTCCAAATCCTCGCGCTCACTTTTCTTCAGTCCTTCGTACTCCACGGACGATATACGGGGGCGCTGCACGAAGCGCATCTCCAGCCATATCTTATCGCCTTCTATCTTGGTGGCCACTATCTTAACATCGGCAAACATGCCTTGTTTCCAGAAACGACGAATAGCCTTGGTGATTTGGTCACCCGGCACATCTATCTTGTCGCCCACTGCCAAGCCCGAGAAACCTATCAGCACAAAGTCCTCATAACTATCGGCACCGGTCACAGTAATGTCTGCAATCTCATACGTGTTACGCTGATAGGTATACTCAATCTGAGGAGCATCAGCCTGCGCTTTGTCCTGCGCTCCTGCTTCCTGCGCCCAACCTACCAGGCTCACCAAGCTGCATAATATGATAAATATCTTTTTCAACTCTCTAATCTCTAAACTCTCAACGCTACACCTGTTCACTCGTCTTTCCGAATCGTCTCTCGCGATGCTGATAGTCCACAATAGCTTTGTAGAACTCCTCCACGGTGAAGTCCGGCCATAGGCAGTCGGTGAAATACAGTTCGGTGTAGGCCAATTGCCATAGCAAGAAATTACTGATTCGGTACTCACCGCTTGTGCGAATCAGCAGGTCCGGATCCGGAATACCTTTGGTGGTTAAATAATCGCTTATCACCTGTTCCGACACATCTTCCGCCTTCATCTTACCTTTCTGCACATCGTTAGCGATGCGGGTCATAGCATCGGTTATCTCCCATCGGGACGAATAACTGAGGGCCAGCACCATCGTCAGTCCTGTATTGGCTGCCGTTTGCTGCAAACACTGCTCAAACTTAGTGCGCGTCACTTCGGGCAAGCGACTTAAATCACCTATTGTAGTCAGTTTGACGTTGTTCTGCATCAACGTCGGTGTCTCCTGCCTAATCGTTTCTACCAGCAGAGCCATCAAGGCATCCACTTCCTCCTTGGGTCGATTCCAGTTCTCCATAGAGAAAGCGTACAGTGTGAGATAATCAATTCCCATTTCGGCAGCAGCGGTGGTTATTTCGTGCACAGTGCGCACTCCTTCACGATGACCGAACATACGTTTCAGTCCGTGTTGTTTAGCCCAACGACCATTACCATCCATGATGATGGCGATATGTCGTGGCATGCGGTCGGATATGATTTGTGATTTGTAACTCATACTTATCTTTGGCACATTCGGCAAATTTTCTTTTCTTTAGCGAATTCAAACATCAGTCCTACACCAATCGTTCCCGTTATATCGCAGTTAAATACATTCGTTCCATTCAGTTCGTACCGGTCATCCAGTTCCGGGATGGCTTCCAGTTTATCGGTGAAATACAGGTTATTCTGCCATACCAGCTGCAAGTTCCATCGGGGCGCAAATTTCCATTTCACGCCTACGCCAAAGGGCATATAGGCGGCTATCTTATGAAATTTATCGTGCAAGCATACCCCCACGCCTAATAGAATGTAAGGTGTGATAGGTTTAACGCGTCTGTCGTAGCCTTCCATACCGAAACGGAAGAAGTTAAACTCGGCGGCTACGTCTAAGTTGACTAATTGGTTAGACCAATTGCCCGAGATAGGTTCACCAAAATCCGTGCCAAGTTTGTACGTTCCGCGAATATTATGCATAATTCCCTTCACTTGCAACGACCAGCGAGGTGTAAATTTGTACCTAAAATTGGCACCGTACATCTCCCTAATGTTCTTGAACGGCAGCGATTCGGCATCGCCTATGTAGTAGCCCATTCCTCCCTCTATTCCTAACTCGCAATGGAACATGCGTTCGTCCGCGTACGCGTGCGAAAAGCACGCCACCAGAGCCACCAACAGCAATCCTATTTTGGCACGTATAGTCATAATAGCCCGCAAAAGTACAAAAAATTTGGCATATATGCAAATTTATTTGCAATTATTCGTATTTTTGCCACAAAAAATCGTTATATGGGTAACGTTGGATATGAATTGCCTTCACACGATCGTACATCAACTCGCGCAAAGCATCGATATTGGCTTTTTGTTGGGCAGAGATAAAAATGCAGTCATTTTGCAGTTTAGCCATCCATGTGCGTTGCAATTCTTCCAACGATATATTCTCCCGTTTGATGGGTGTCAAATCGTCCTCTTCTTTGGGAGTATATGTGAAGGCATCTATCTTATTAAATACCACGATAGTGGGCTTCTCTTCCTTGCATATATCGGCAATCGTTTGATTCACCACATGGTACTGTTCCTCAAAATTAGGATGGGATATATCCACTACGTGAATGAGCAGGTCAGCCTCGCGCACTTCGTCCAAGGTGGATTTGAAGCTTTCCACTAAGTTATGGGGCAGTTTACGAATGAATCCTACTGTATCACTCAGCAGGAACGGCAGGTTATCGATGGTCATCTTGCGTACCGTTGTATCTAAGGTGGCGAACAACTTATTTTCGGCAAACACATCGGATTTGCTCAGCAGGTTCATGATAGTTGACTTACCTACGTTGGTGTATCCCACCAGGGAAACGCGCACCATCTTGCCTCTGTTCTGCCGTTGGGTAGCCATCTGTTTATCGATGCGTTTAAGGTCCTCGCGCAGCAGCGCGATACGCTGACCAATAATACGTTTATCGGCCTCTATCTGAGTCTCACCGGTACCGCGGTTAGTGCCTCCGCCACGCTGTCTATCCAGGTGGGTCCACATACGGGTCAAACGAGGTAACATATACTGCAGATGTGCCATCTCCACTTGGGTTTTGGCATAACTGGTTTGGGCACGTTGTAGGAAGATTTCCAGAATAAGAATCGTGCGGTCCATCACCCTTACTTCACGCCGATCCTTAGGGTTATCACGCCAGTTCAAATCACGCTCAATATTACGCAACTGCCGTGGCGATAACTCATCATCAAAAATCACCAAATCAATGTTGTGGTTGTCGTTGTCGTTGTCGTTGTGGTTGTCGTCAATTATGAATTGACGTATTTCTTGCAATTTTCCTGAACCCACATAGGTGTTGGTGTCCGGACCGTTCAGTCGTTGCACAAAGCGTTTGACGGGCTGTATCTCCCGTGTATCTGCCAAAAACGCCAATTCGTCCAGGTACTCATTCGTTCGTTCCTCGCTCTGATCCGGCGTAATCAATCCAACTAATATAGCTCTTTCCATATACTTTCAGGGCACAAAGATACTGCTTTTTTCTGAATTATCAAAATAAAAATGCGACTTCAACTCAGAAATCGCATTTTTCTTGTTTCTCGCTAAACGCTAAACGTTCAACGCTTAACGTTTATTGTCCAAAGAACGGATTACCCTCTCCACCATTTAGGGGATCATTATTGATGTTGATACCAGAACCAATCATCAATTGACCCATAGCAATAACTTGCGCCTCAGTTGTAGGCATTATATAATTTTTTTTCATAATTCAATACCTTGCGCGTTATACATTTTGTTGTCTTTCACAATAATAAGTTGACCATTGCGGAGGAACTTGCCATTGTGCATTGTGCATTGTGAACCGTCAACCGACTCCAACTCTGTTGGTGTTTCTTTTGGCAGAGGAACAGCTAAATGCTTACGGCCTGGTGTAGGGGCTTCAACCGTGCCCGGCACATCCTTCATTACCAAATAAGCATAGTTAGCATGGAGTCCGATATGTCCGCCACATAGACGCCACTCGTTATTATAAATAATGTAGTTGCCTTCCAATATATTACCGGTTGTGCCTGCAACACCATCTACAATATCTTCAAACGTACCCTGCAAGCCGTTGCACTCGGCAGCATCTAAAGGAGTATCGGTATATTGGTCGCCATTCTTGACACGGAGAGATTTTGCCGTAGCACGGATAACATAGCCGGCACCGGCTTCGGTCTCATTGGCAAGCACTTCCTCCATGATGATGCGGTCGTTCTCTATACCTGCCACGGAATACAGTTCGGCACCGTCGATGGCAGTTAAGTCGTATTTCCAACATAGCGTGCCGTAGGTGCCGACGGTCATATTCTCGCGGACGGAAATCCACATATCCTTGAGGTTTTGTACCACATTATAGATTTCGGCAATGGCTTCTGTTTTCGCATTGTCAATAGCGTCTTTACTTGTGGCTGCATTGATGGTTTGTTCAGCCGTATGTGCGATGTTGTCAATCATGGCTTTCGCTTCACTCTTGGCACTCTCATCAACGCCTAATCCGTTTATTTTCTCTTTGGCAGTAGCGGCACCCTGCTCAACATCGTTAATAGCATTTTGTTGCAATGCGCTAAACTCTTGGATAGCGGCTTGGATTTCTTTCTCTGCTTTGTTTTGTATGTCCTTTTTTATTTGTTGGATGGTGTTTTCTTTCTTCTGCCCAACCCCATCCAAATTAGTTTCTTCGTTAATCGAGGATTTAGCTTTATCTTTTACACTCTTTAATTGTGTTTGGTATGTGACTACAACGTGTTGTACCGTTTCTATATTCCCATAACCCTCTGCTGCTTTGTTGATTGCGACTTCAGCATCAGCGGCTGCTTTATCAACATCAACATTAGCGGCTTGTTTAGCGTCTTGCAGTTTATTATAATAATCCTGAACGGTTGCCAATTGTGTATTAATGTTGGTTTGTGCATCATTTTTAGCTTTCTTAACATCATCTTCTGATGTAGCATTATTGATACTTGCTTCAGCCGTAGCAACGGCGTTATCAATCTCGTTTATTGCCTGATCTTGGACCGTACAGTAAACGCCGAGTGCGTTTATCGTATTCTTGGCATTAGTAGCAATATCATTAATATTGTTCTTCATTCCTTCCTTATAACCGGCGATTGCGGCTTGGATGCCTGCCAAAGTATTTAGAGTTTCCTTTTCCATTGCGTTAAGGCCGTTTTCTTTTTCCTTTTGGATAGTACTCTCATTGGTCGCATGATCAATATAGATTTTAGCTGCATCTGCGGCTGACATTACCTTTTGTTTACCCTGCTGTTTGGCCTGTTGCACTTCTTCGATCTGATCATAACCCGTTTGTTCTTTGTTCATTCTGTCATCAGCATCATCTTGCTTTTTTTTGAGTTCATTTTTAGCGGCTTCTTTGATTGGAGGAAGAGGGTCGGTGCCGAAAGCGGTTTCTACATTGCCCTTGGTGAGGTCGTAGGTCTTTCCTCCTGTCACGGCGGGGTTGCCTTGCTCATAGATAGTGACTTCTATTTGACCACTTTTGCCAAACGGATACCAATCGGTCGTGCCGCCTTGGGTAACTTTGATAGCATCAATCGTTTGTGCCATCGCGCATAGTGCCATCAGGCACACAGCGCAGATTATCATTAGTCTTTTCATGCTTAAAAATTTTTGCGCTGCAAAATTACGAATAATTTTTGATATATGCAAAAGAAATGCAACTTTTTTTGCCGAAAGTCGCATTTTTGATAAGGAATCCCCGAAGAGGTGGTACACCGATGAGGAGAGGCATGGTGTCCCCCGACAAACGGGGGAAACAGTATCTAGCGAAAGGGGGCTTCGTGGCAATCAACCCTTGCGAGGTTGTTGCTCCGACGACAGGACCAATCTTGCAAGTTCTTGGATGAATCAGCGGCAAGAGGACCTTCATTCTTCAACTTCTCCATCTCACGATGCATAAAATAACCATACATGTTGGTATGAACACCTTTCTTCGCCTTTCGTTGCGCCTCAAACTCCTTCTTCAACGCACGCCATTCTTCGCTTCCCTTAACAATCTTTCGATAAGCGGCAACTACACACTTCAATCGCTCGCGTGTCTTACGCTCCTCGTTCGTCACAGGATTATCCTTATAATTACGTTTTTTATTTCTATGACCGGTAAAAAACTTACCATAACGTTTCATTATCCACCAATCACTAAATTGACTCAGTTTGCCTCGAATAGAAGCAAACATATCCGAAAATTTTAATACTTCCATATTTTTATTCCTTGTTTTTAAAAAATTAATACTTTTGCTTAACCTAATGCGGTTCTTAACGGGTTCTTAACGGGGTTATAACGGGTTACGATGCGGTTTCTGTAAAGACATACAACAACCAGACAGTTTTGGACGAGCCCGGGCAGACTGTCGGCACCCAGGTGGGACGTAATGAGCATGTCATTCGTCTCAGATACAGATGAAATAATCATAGTTTATGAGAAATTTAGGTCGATTTATGACCAAAAATTTACTGCAAAGATAATACTCAAAACCTCTTTTTGCAAGTTTTTTGGCAAAAAAGGTACAAAAAAATGCCTTGTAGGGACGGACATAGCTAAAAGTTGGGACGAGCATAGCTAAAAGTTGGGGCGAAATTCGGGTCGTCCCAACAAGGTATCACCATCGAGAAAAGCTCCCAAAAAGCAAAAAAATCGGCAAATTTTGTCAATTTGCCGATTTAGGATATTGCATGAAAATTACATCAAAACAGGGGGGCTAATTATTGGTACAAATAGCGTTTTAGGGTTCGCTTTTCGGTGCGTTGGAAAGGAGCAGAGACGAACTCAAGGTCATATAATTGACTAAACGACGGCAATTGGGGGTTGATAGTTCGCAATAGGTCTTGGCGGTTAAGGTCAACAGAGGCATACACCAATGCTACCAAATGACCATTACGCACCAAAACGAGGGACTCCTCTACTCCATCTACCTGGTTGATGATGGATTCAACATTAGGCAGGCTGATGTTCTCTCCGGAAGGCAGGACAACCATATCTTGCTCCAATCGGCCTTCCACATAGAGATTGCCTTCTTCGTCCAGATGTCCACGGTCGCCGGTATGCAGCCAACCATCTTTGTCTATCTTAGCCGCCGTAGCTTCGGGATTCTTGTAGTAACCCAGCATGACATTCTCGCCACGAACAAGGATTTCGCCTTGTGAAGAAATAGAAGCCTCCATTCCTGAAACAATATGACCACCAGTATAGGGCACATAGTTTTGCCATAAATTTGCGCCTAGTAACGGAGCTGTTTCTGTCAATCCATACCCCACTGTTAGTGGGATATGCAAAGCGAGCAAAGATTTTTCAATTTCAGAATTCAAATGAGAACCGCCTACCAATAATTGCTGCAAAAAGGAACCTAATACCGAGTTAAGTTTATTTCCATACACCTTGAATAAATACTCAATAATTTGAGGAACAATCACAATGGCATAAGGATGTAATCTTTCTACGACTTCCACAAATACTCTTGGTGAAAAAAGATTCCCAAGCATGTAAATGTGGTGCGCATTCGGCAAGTGACACAACAAGCCTCCTATGAGACCATATGTATGTGCAAAGGGCAAAATAGCAACAAACGATTGGGTATGTGCAGAAGGCAATGTGCTTACTGCATTATAGACGTTATTACTCAAGTTCCGAAAACTTAGCATCACGCCCTTTGCTTTATCTGTACTGCCGGATGTGAAGCATATCTGCGCCAATGTATCTAATGGTTGTAAATCAAAACACACCTCTTCTGCACCAAGAGTTGACGTTGATAGATTGAACGTCGTAGCATCTATCAATGAAGCAAAATCACGCAAAGACAAGACATGCTGCACCTTAGATAATTGAGTTTGATTCAACCTCTCCCATATCTCAGTATCTACAATAACGGTAGTCGCATCCGCGAAATCTATTTGCCGTGTGATTTCTTCAGGCGTTTGCGAATGTAAGATGGTAACACTTACCCCTGAGTATGCTGCGATGGCTAAATATGCCACCACCCAATTAGCAGAATTGGCGCCACAAATGGCGATGTGGTCACCTTTTTGAATGCCCAATTGACGAAAGCGGTCACATAACGCACATATCTGACCATACATCTCACCATAGGTATAGGAATTACCTTCTCCGCCATCTAAAGTAGCGTAGTCGGTTAATGCCGGTTGATTCCAATTAGTACGAATAACCTCCGCTAATATGTCTAAATAATGCCGCGTCATGATTGATGCGCTACAATATATGTATATATATCTGATAATGTCACCCAGGAAAGGACATCGGGCAATATTGGTTGGGCAGAAAAAGTGCGATAAATAAACACCACTAACTCTTTCATATCCAAACTAGATAAACCTAAGTCTCGTTTAAGTTCATTCGTGGGAAGTAGTTGCGTCTCGTCCAGTTGCAATGTATCGCGAAGAAAAGCGACTATTTGTTGTTCTATTTCAAGTCTTGTCATCATAAATCTAAAAAGGATAGTGCCTTAAGAGGCTGGGATATGGGCAGATTAGGCGGAGTGATGTTGGGTTCAAAGAAAAGGACAATGTCGCTGCCGCCACAAAGGAAATAACCTAATTCGTCGCCTTGTTCAATCGTGGCACCTACTTGGATAGACGGGAGCCAGTTGACGGAACTGACTTGTGCCACACCTACCGGCACAATAGCCACTTTACCCATGGCTGTTTGTAATACCAACACACCGCGTTTTTCTATCATCTGGAAGGATTCGTCCCCTAATTGGTCATACCGATAGCGATGCTGATGGTCATCCCATACGATACGTCCTCCAGCATTATGCACACCATCAATAAGACGCACATCTAAAACACGTCCGGCAAGGGGAGCATGGAAGCGATGGTAATCGTACATATCCAGCACGATATGGAACGTTTCACCACCCTCAAAACAGTTGCGATAGGGACTATCTCCTAATATATCTATCCAATGAGCAATAGAAGCGGTCTTGACCGGAGAGCGAAGAATAACACCATCAGAGGGAGAGATAAAAGGATAGCGCATGTTGGTGCTATGGGAAAGAAGATGGCGAGAGAAAAAATCATTCCAACAATGCCATCGGTCGGGCGACTCATAACGAAACAGTTCAAACAACGGGTCGGCTTGCACCAGTCTTAGGCACTCATCGTTCCAACTATCCGCACTACTGAGCCACCGGCCCCACTCCGTATCGTAATTACTCAGCCAACGAGCTACTTCAGAATCGTTTTGCAAATCCCCAAAGATATAATAGAAATAACCTATACTCTGGTCAATACGATGGAAAAGTCCTTCGTCCTCACTCATATCTAATCCCTGCCACGGCATGGCGGTTAAGTAACGAGTAGCATAGTGATAGAAGTCCTGCAAGGACTGCACGGGATTGGTCTTGCAGTCCGGATTAGCTGCCCTATTAGCAGCAATCTGGGCCTCCAAACGGGATGCAAAAGGTAGTGTATCAATATAGACGAGAGCATAATGAGAAAGGCTAACGCACGCATGCGTCAGTAGATCCGCAAAGCGACGGATATGTTCCTCCGTGTAGTGGGTAGCCGAATAGCGGAAACGCACTTGCAGTTGCGGTTGGTCCTCGATTTCAATATCAAACAGACTATAGGCTATAGCCGGTTGATCGGACGTAACAGGCACTATCTCAAAGGGTATAGGCGACAAAGTCAACGCATCCTCCAAAAGCGGCTGATACAGCACATTAGCGGCATAGTTCCATAGTTGCGAATACGGGGGTATGAGGGTGAACGGATAGTCGCTATGGGCTATTCCTGAGCGCATCGCATTGCGGATAGAGCGCAGCATATCATGCATGGGGGCACGATGAAGACGGAGGGGTATATCCTTATGCAACGAACCAAAAATACGCTGTTCCTCTGCCGTATTGCGTCCCACATACGCCCATGTTAATGCGGCGTCATCGGTGCCATTATCATCCATGATAGCTAACATGCTACATAGACAAATTAGGGCATCCATGGACACATGTTCATGCGCCGATATGCGTTCCAATGCAGCAGCGTATGAAGACAGGTCCACCACATACTCACCAGCCATAGGTACCACATCGGAATCCAAAGGTATATCCGTGCGCGGACGCACCGGGCAAGTGATACCGCCAAACTCAGCCACAAGAGCTGTTTGGGATGCACAAGCATGAGCATCGGTAGATAAAGCAGTATACTGCCGGAGATAATCCCAATAGTGGTCCGGTTCCAACGGCAAGCCCTGATAAGCCCGCAGCATATCCTCGGCAAGAACCATCAGGCTAGCGCCATCGCCTAAGATACGATTGATGGTGCAAGACAGATAGATATAATCGTCCTTCTCGTAGATTTGAACCTCGTGATACTGTCCCTGCAATGGATTGGGGGTGTCCACTGCTTGCTGTCCCTCCTCATCAATCCGACAACATAAAGCCGGATGATTAGTAATCGCCTTGGCAACCGCCTCACGTAACCGATGAATATCCACTTGACTCTTGGGGCAACGTAGCAGTTGGGTATAGTAATACAACTCAGGATTATCCTGCAGCAAATCATACACCAATTGTGAATATGGAAGGAGAGGATAGGTCATGCGCGAGAGGGACGTTTCTTAGCAACTATTACAACAGCCACAATAGCGGCAATGAGGATAATCAGCATGATAAGGCATAAGCGTGGTGTGAACCAAACATGTGGTACTACCGGAGGTTCGCCCGTAGATAAATCGCCCACATATTCCAACAGAGGTTGACCGTTGACGGTGGCCTGCGACCATGCTTCTACGATGAGCGTGGCATAAAGCAGTTTATCTTCGTTGGAAGATATATAATCATAATTATCATACAAGAACCAATCAAATAGCAGTTGATGCCACGGATAGGCATCTAACACTTGCCGAGCCACTTCGGCGCGAGGCAGTTTGACTACTTCGGGCCAAACAGTATAATGAATAGTATCCGGCTCCAATGCCTGATGCACATACCGCACAGCCGACAAACCACAGCCACGGCGTTCTAAATTCCAAGACAGTTGATTACCATACGACACATGGTTATCCATAATCTCCCAAAGACGTTGTTTAGCTGCCGGAGGCAGGTTAAGACGATACTCATGTACGGAACGATTCCATTTCTGATAATCCTTGATGTAATCCTGCGTAGGCACGCAGTACATACCCATTTTTAGGTCGCCGGTTATAAATCGCCATACGTTACCTTCAATAGGTTCGCTTTCGTAGCTGAAGCAATTATCCAGATTAAAAACAGGGCATTGCAAACGAATCCAAGCATGTCCAGCCACTCCCATAAAATCATCTCTCCAATCAGTAGGATCGGCTACACAGAGGCTGGCAATGACAAAATCATCAGCGGTGCGGTCGATGGTATCACCAAAGAGGGGATCTATTTCGCGCGCATAGGACGCGAGCGTGCACGCGATAAATAATAAGGATAGAACGAATCGTTTCATAATATCGTATAATCAGATTTCTCCAAGGCGCGGTCGGCATCCGGAGCAAAAGTACAATCTTCTAAGATTAAGTTCTGGCAATAGCAAAGGGGTTGCGTACCACTAATGCGACAACGCACTAAATGCAGGTTTCGACTATACCAACCGATGTATTCGCCCTTGAGGTCAGAGTCATAGATGGTACAGTCATCACTCTCCCAAAAAGCATCCTTGGTATCCAACGTAGCATGATGAATCTCTATATGACGCGCATACTGGAAGATATATTTGCCTTGCAACTGCAAGTGGGTTATCTTGAGGTTCTCGGCATGCAGAAAAGCATACTCGGCATTGGTCATTTGCAGGCGATTGAGTTCGCCTCCGCGACATTTCCAAAAGAACTCAGCAGCATTGCTGATAGGACAATCCTCCACGGTTAGGTCGGTGAGTTCGCGGAACATCTTAGGTGAATCAATCTGGCATCGCCGATAGGTGTGATGCCGGCCATACCACGAGCAGGCTCGGGCCGAAGGAGCGAACACACTATCTTCGCATAGCACATCTTCGCATTCCCAGAACACATACATCCCTTGCACATCACAATGGGCAGCCTCGATACGACGGCTGCATTTGAGTGCCGATTCACCCATAAGCACCGTAACATGCTCTAAACGCACATCTTGACTCTCATATAGGGGACGTTCACCCTCGATGGAAATATGTTGGATAAGTTTTTTCATTTTATACCATAATGCATCGCAGAGTGAGCCCTACGATGCATTAAAGATAGATACTGATTGGCGTTAGCCTATCGGGTATTAATAGCTAGTGCGTTGCGTAGCAGCATAACTAATCTTAAGTGCATACGCGCGGCGCAGTTCTTGCTTGATATCTGCGATGATACCCATGCGAGTTTCCTTATCAGCCTTGATAGAAACAGTCATCAAACCTTGATCTTGTTCTTTCATAGCGGAGCGCTCGTTGATGATATAGTCACCTATCTCCTTCTTATCCGCGAAGGCGTCATCCAATTGGATGCGGGATTCGGCACCATATTGTTTACGGAACTCAGCGGTAGGGGTACCAACATAGATATAACGAACGAGTGATTTCTTCTCCAATTTGGTGAGCTCAGTAGCCTGAGGGTTCTGGAACTGCACCTTAAGCGAGACCTCCTTCATAGAGGTAACGGACATGAAGAAGAACAAGAGCATAAAGATGATATCGGGCAGTGAACTGGTGTTCAAAGCGGGCATCTCACGTTTATCATTACGACGTATCTTAGCCATGATTAGTTTCCTCCGTAGTTTTTAGGTTCAGCCTCCGAAATCTTTTGAGGATAAATCTTTTGGATTCGCTTTTGCGTATCCTCATCCAATTCGTTATAGCCACAATGGAAATACTTGTGCGCACATTCGTCACGCAGTTCGTTATAGGCAGCTACCAGTTCATTCTGAACATTCAGGTACGCTTGATACTGCGTATCCACATCGTTCTGAACGGAAATGACATGTTCCTTGGTATATTTGAGTGTTCCGAACGGAGCACCGAAGTCCTCTTCGAACAATTTAGGGTACCATGTATCGTCATTCTCATTCTTAATGAACTTCTTGGCTTCCTCTTTGAGTTGCTTAACGTCCATCAACTGACCTTGAACCATCAATTGGTTCATTGAATTGATCTTAACGACCATCAGGTTACGTTTGTTGATATCGGTATCTTCAATCTTTTGATCAGGAGGAATAGGTGCCGGCAGACGGCGAGCCAAACCCTGATTGACATCCATGGAGGTAGTCACAAGGAAGAAGATAAGCAGCAAGAAAGAGATATCCGCCATGGAGCTGGCATTAATCTGTGGAATTTTCTTTGCCATGATTACTTACTTAATTTTTTAGTATGAACGATACCCCAAATCATGGTTACGATAGTAGCCAGAACCAGGATATAGGTCAGATAGATACATGCATCAGTCAATTTAGCCATGCCACCTACGTTATCTGTTCCCTCATAGCCAATAATCTTAAGTTCATCCGTGCTACCTAAGCACCAGCAAATAAGAATAAGAACAATAGAGCCCAGCACAACATATAAGCCACGCATTGCTTTTGTGCGATCTACTTTATAGGTTTTGGTGAATTCCCAAATAACTACGCCTAACGTAATAAGGACAACCAAGAACACCAGAACGTAGTTCCAAGCCAGGAATAGATTGGTGAAGTAAGGTATATCCAGGAAATCACCTGCCACCTCCAGCGAACCTTCGGAACCGCCAACGAAGAACAGGATCGAGAAGAGAACACCCAGTCCCATCAGCACCCACAAGGCCAACTTAGGAATCATTTTATAATCTTTCATAATAATCCAATTTTAAAAGTTAGTTACTTCATCTAATAGATGATGGATTATTTTTTCTTGTTATTCTTGTCGTACTCAACAACGATATCTAACAGAGAGATAGAACTATCTTCCATTTCGTTAACGAGACCCTCGATAACAGACAGGATGTAGTTGTAGAACAATTGCAGGATGATAGCGATGATCAAACCGAGAAGGGTAGTCAACAGAGCAACTTTAATACCACCGGCAACAACGGTAGCCGAGATATCACCAACTTGTTGAATCTTATCGAAGGCAGCAATCATACCAATGATAGTTCCTAAGAAACCGAGAGATGGAGCGATAGAGATAAACAGGGAGATCCAGCTGAGATTCTTCTCTAAGAGACCGAGTTGAACACCACCATAAGAAGCAACGGTTTTCTCAACTACGTCAACACCTTCGTTGTAACGGCTAAGACCCTGGTAGAAAATACTTGCAACAGGACCACGAGTATTACGGCAAACATCCAATGCAGCCTCAATACCACCATTCTTTAAAGCTTCCTCAATGTCAGCCAAGAGAGCTTTGGTATTCGTTTTAGACAAGCTCAAGTAAATGATACGCTCAATGCAAAGAGCCAAACCAAATACCAAGCAGAGAAGGGTAGCAGCCATAAAGCCAGCACCACCTTCAATGAACTTCGTTTTTAACGTTTTGTGAAGAGCAACGAGTCCGCCATCTTCCTCTGCAGGAGCAGCTTCTTCAACAGCAACAGGGGCCTCAACAGCCTCAGCTTCTTCTTGAACTTGTTCAGTAGCCTCAGGAGCAGCCTGAGCCTCTTCCTGAGCCATAACAGCAACACTACCAAAGGTCAGCATTGCCAGCACCGTAAGGGTTGCAAATACTTTTTTCATTGTAATAAAAATTGGTTGTTAATTAAGTTATAGTTGTTAAAAATAGTTTTAAAAATAAAAAGCAAGAATAGTTTCGGAGGCGGGGATTCTCACGTCGCTACGCTCCTAACAATCCCGATTCTTTGCAAGGGCGTCCTTGCAAAGCCTCCACGGTCTTTTTCGTATTGTCTTATCCAAAAACAAGTTTTTTTCTAATCCAATCCCAAAAATCCCGCCGATCCGTTTGCGGAGAGGCGGGGATTCGAACCCCGGAAACCCTTTTGGAGTTTACACGCTTTCCAGGCGTGCCTCTTAAACCACTCGAGCATCTCTCCTCATCGGTATGTTATTATTCCATAAAACACATACGTTCCATAGAAAAGCGGTGCAAAATTACTATTTTTTTTTGAACTGTGCAAATTTTTGTGAAAAAAAATGCATTTTTTAGTTATTTTGCCTATTTAATGCGGTCGTCCCACTCGTTCGGTCCACCATAACCACATTAAAAAGATGATACCATAGAAAATATACTTGAATATATAGGTATGCATAAGGTCAAATAAATCCGGATGAAACTCAATGATGAGCGAGATGGCGGCAATGCGCAAGATATTAATGCCATAGATGATTACCCATCCCAAAGGGATGAACCATAATTTGCGTAGCCATGAACCGGCAGCGGTTAGGATAAGGCAGAGCCAAATAAAACTCTGTTTGACCGGTGTGCACGACCACACCACATTAGAGGCACTACCTGAATCAAAACGAATATGTGTGCCGTTAAGGTGCACGGTATCTCTGAATAGGTCCACCACCCAGTAGGCACACCGCGCTGTATGGTGACTGATAGCATCAAAGAAAGGTGTCCAGATTAGTCCGAACCAGGTGACATCCCCTACTCCAGCCTCATCTCCGTGAACGGTGAATTTCCAAAAATAATTCGCCACTAACAAGGTGATGGCAAAGATAAGAATATCTTTGTATTCCGATATTTTAGATGGTTGTTTTGGCATAGGGAGCAGCATCAATGGAACAAAAATCGTGATCTAAGAACTTATAATAACCTGCCTGCGCAATCATCGCCCCATTGTCGGTTGTGAAGGAGAACGGAGGAATGAAGACTTCCCAATGTTGGCGTTTCCCCATCTCAATCATCGCATCGCGCAAACCGGAGTTAGCACTGACACCACCGGCAACGGCAATGCGTGTTATACCCAAGTCTTTAGCGGCTTTTTTGACTTTAGTCAATAGGATATCAATAATCGTTGTTTGCAGGCTTGCGCATAGATCTTCGCGCAGGTTAGGGATACGTTCTGCCAATGCATCCACGTCCTCTACCTTATATTCGCGCATGAGATCGCGTAGCGCGTATAGGAAGGATGTCTTGAGTCCGGAGAACGAATAATCGTAGTGCGACATATTGGGTTTAGCCAACGGATAGCGTGTGGGGTCGCCCACTTTAGACAGTTTATCTATCCATGGTCCACCAGGGTAAGGCAGTCCCATCACCTTAGCGCACTTATCAAACGCCTCGCCGGCAGCGTCGTCAATGGTTTGACCGATTATTTGCATATCGTTATAGGCATTGACCTTCACTATCTGCGAGTTACCTCCGCTGACGAGCAGGCAGAGGAATGGCATTTGTGGGTGACTAATTGTCACGCCTTGCAGTTTAGGATTGGAAGCGATATAGTCCGGGGACGGTTCAATAAAATGAGCCATGATATGTCCCTGCAGGTGATTGACCTCGATAAGAGGGATATGTAACGACAGAGCCAGTCCTTTAGCAAAGCTGGTGCCGACAAGCAACGAACCTAATAAACCTGGGCCGCGAGTAAAAGCAATCGCCGATAATTCGGTTTTATCCACTCCGGCGTGTTTAAGGGCAGCGTCCACAACCGGCATTATATTTTGCTGGTGGGCGCGTGACGCTAGTTCCGGCACTACTCCGCCGAATTCCTCATGTACTTTTTGCGAAGCAATGACATTGCTCATCAATAAACCGTTTTTGATAACGGCGCACGAGGTATCGTCACAACTTGATTCAATAGATAAAATAACTGTATCCATATTGGTTGATTTAGACAAATTGACCGGTCAATGAACGAGGGTTACGACGTATATCGTCCAATGTACCGACAGCCACCAATTCTCCGCCATTTCGTCCTCCTTCGGGTCCAAGATCAATAATCCAATCTGAGGCTTTAATGACATCCGGGTTATGCTCAATGACGATGACTGTATTACCCTTGTCGGTTAATTGCCGCAAGACATTAAGTAGCACTCGAATATCTTCAAAATGCAAACCGGTGGTTGGTTCATCTAATATATATAAGGTCTTACCCGTAGAGGGTTTACTTAGTTCCGTTGCCAGTTTCATTCGTTGGCTTTCGCCACCGGATAGTGTGGTAGAGGACTGACCTAATTTGATATAGCCCAGCCCCACATCTTGGATGGTTTTTATTTTTTTTAGTATCTGCGGTTGGCTTGCGAAGAACTCCACGGCTTGGTTGACGGTCATATCCAGCACGTCCGCTATTGTTTTGCCTTTGAAGCGCACTTCCAGCGTCTCTTTCTGATACCGAGTCCCACCGCACACTTCGCAAGGCACCAATACATCAGGCAGGAAATTCATTCGGATGGTTTTGTAGCCATTGCCCGAGCACTCTTCGCATCGTCCTCCGGACGTATTAAAAGAGAACCGTCCAGACCGCCAAGCGCGGATACGTGATTCAGGCAGTTGCGCAAATAGTTCGCGTATATCCGTGAAGACATTGGTGTAGGTGGCCGGATTACTGCGTGGAGTCCGTCCAATCGGCGATTGGTCCACGGCGATGACCTTATCTATATTCTCCAGTCCTTCCAACGCATCGTATTCAAGGGGTTGTTGCAGACTATGATGCAGTTCACGCCGCAGCAGTGGATAGAGTGTTTGGTTGATGAGTGTTGATTTGCCACTACCGGACACGCCGGTAACACAAATCATTTTTCCTAGAGGGAAGGAGACCGTTATATCCTTGAGGTTATTGCCTCGACAGCCACGAATAGTGATGGACGTCTCCGGATGGGTTTCAGAAGGAGTTGCCATAGGTAAGGCACATTCTTTTTCGCCTCTTAGGTATTGGGCCGTCAGTGTATCGGCTTGCAGCATCTGTTTGGGTGTACCGGAGAAAACCACCTGACCACCTAATCGCCCGGCCTTGGGACCTATATCTACTATGTAGTCGGCCTGCCGCATCATCTGTTCGTCATGTTCGACCACGATAATTGTATTACCCATGTCACGCAGTTCCTTGAGGCTATCTATGAGCCGCTGATTATCTCGCTGATGCAGTCCGATAGAAGGTTCGTCTAATATATATAGGACATTGACCAGACGCGAACCTATCTGGGTGGCCAAACGAATCCGTTGACTCTCTCCTCCGGACAGGCTGTCGGAAGAGCGGTTCAGATTAAGGTAATTCAGTCCCACCGCCAACATGAATCGTAATCGTCCACAAATCTCCTTGACGATAGGTTCAGCAATGGCCATCTGGCGACTATCCATATCCTGGAAGTGTTCCAAGAAAGACAGTAATGCATCTATATCCATTGTGGCCAATTCCGCGATGTTCTTGTCTCCGATACGGTAACTGAGAGCCTCTTTGTTGAGTCGTTGTCCTTGACATTCAGGACAAATAAGCCATTGTTCCTCTTCCTGCTGTTCATCCTCGTCCTGATGGGTTGCCTCCACTAATCGTTCGAACCAATTATCCTCATGAATCATCTCATCCAGCGCATCGTCATCTATGTTTGCAGTAGCATTGGCCTTTATCTTACCCAATCCTTTGCAGCAAGGACACCAGCCGCTTGGGCTATTGAAGGAGAAGGTATGTGGCGCAGGTTTTTGGTAACTAAGTCCTGTTTCGGCATCCATCAGATTACGAGAGAAATAGCGTGGCGTAGCTTTGTCATCCTCCATGGGTAGCACCATCATCAGTCCTTCGCCGGCCGTCAGACATTTATTCACCGACTCAAAGAGTCGTTTTTCATCCACCGCACCTATGATGAGACGGTCCACGACAACTTCAATATGGTGATTAACATAACGATCCACCTTCATCCCTTGGTACAGTTCTTTGACTTCGCCATCCACCCGTGCATACAAGTATCCTTTCTTTCGGATGGTATCAAATAGTTCGCGATAATGTCCTTTCCGGCCTTGTACCAAGGGTGCCAGCAGCATAATTTTGCGATTGAGATACTCATGTTGAAGTCGTTCCACGATTTGCTCATCGGTCATTTGAATCATCTCGTGACCGGTTTGGTAGGAATAAGCCTTGCCGGCGCGAGCGAAGAGCAGACGCAGGTAGTCATACACTTCGGTCATTGTTCCCACCGTAGAACGGGGGTTGCGGGATGTCGTTTTTTGGTCAATGGAGATGACGGGACTTAGTCCGGAGATTTTGTCCACATCGGGTCGTTGCATCTGACCGATATAGCCTCTGGCGTAACTGGAGAAGGTTTCCATGTATCGCCGTTGTCCTTCGGCAAAGATAGTATCAAATGCCAGCGATGATTTACCACTGCCACTTAATCCGGTGATAACCGTCAACTTACCTTGCGGCATGCTGACGGATATATTCTTCAGGTTATGCACCCGAGCACCGATAACTTCTATGTGATCTTCGTTTACCAAATATGTACGCGGTTTTGTTCAGCCACAAAGAGCGGCGAATTCTCATCTACATGCCAAGCATCGTACCATGCACCAATCTGAGGCAGGGCACCGTTGACACGCCATTTACCTAAACTATGAGGATCGGACTTGGTGCGACGCAGGATTTCTTCATCGCGTATATTGCCGGCCCACACATTAGCGTAACTAAGGAAGAAGCGTTGTTGAGGAGTAAACTGCGTATCCTCTGCCAGTTTAGCCTTGCCGGATTGCATCAGTTTACTGAATGCCTGATAACTAACTTGCAGTCCACCATGGTCCGCGATGTTCTCGCCTAAGGTGAATGCACCGTTAGCGTGCACGCCCGGAGCGACTTCGATGCCGTTGAAGTATTCTTCCATCACTTTAGTGCGTGCCTCAAAAGCAGCCTTATCGGCTTCGGTCCACCAATTATTGAGGTTACCATCCTTATCAAATTGGCAGCCTTGATCATCAAATCCGTGCGTCATCTCGTGACCGATGACCACACCAATAGCGCCATAGTTAAAGGCATCGTCTGCGCTCATATCGAAGAACGGATATTGTAATATTCCGGCAGGAAAGCAAATCTCATTGCTGGAAGGATTGTAGTACGCGTTCACGGTTTGCGGAGTCATATACCACTTAGTTTTATCCACCGGTTTATCCAAATAACTGAGACTATAATCCTGCTCAAACTTAGCAGCACGCAGCACGTTCTCGTAGAGGCTCAACGAGGGGTCTATATCCAACGCAGAGTAATCACGCCATGTATCCGGATAGCCGATTTTAATGGTGAAGGCCGCCAGTTTATCCAACGCTTTGGCTTTCGTTTCGTCACTCATCCAATCGGTTGCAGCAATGCGTTCACCCAACGCTGTTTGCAGGTTCTTAACCAATGCTAACATACGTGCCTTATTTTCTTCGGGGAAGTATTTCTTCACATACATTTGTCCCACAGCCTCTCCTAACGTACCATTTACCATACTAACGGCACGTTTCCACAAAGGAGTGGGTTCTTGTTTGCCGCTAAGAATCTGACCATAGAAGTGGAAATTCTCCATATAAACATCGTTACTAAGATAGTTGGAACTACCATCAATAATTTGCCATATAAAATACGTCTGCAAGTCATTGAGACTCTCTTCGGCAAACATCCGTCCGGCCTCTTTCAAATGCTCCACTTGTCCCACGTTGATACTATCGGTATGCATGCCGGCCAGGTCCAAATAAGTAGTCCAATCAATTTGAGGAACCAGAGACTGTAACTCACTGATACTCATTTTGTTGTAGTTGGCAATAGGATCACGTAATTCCACATTATTCAGGGCCGCTTTGGCCAAGCGTGTTTCCATTCGCATCACCACTTCGGCAGCCAAATCGCCATCCAGATAACCAAATAAAGTGAACATCTGAGCGATATGTTTTTTGTATTCATTGCGAATATAGGTGGTTTGTTCATCCGTATCAAAGTAATACTCTTTCTCACCCAAACCAAATCCGGCTTGGCATTCATTGAGGATGTTCATGCTGCTATTCATGGCATCGGCATCCACGTGCATTCCCCACATGCTGCATTCCAGACTAGTTGCCAAGAAACGCAACAGCTCGTCCTTGGTAGAGAGGTTCTGCAGCACCTCAATGCTCTTGTATGCCGGCATAACGCTCAGACTATCTCTGCGCGTAGTGTCCATAACCATTTTGTATAGGTCACCAATTTTTTGCTCAATGGAGCCATACTTGGCGTCACCTTGTTCTCCCAATTCGGTAATGATACCATTCACTTGCTCTAAGTTACGTAAGCCTAATTCATCAAACGAACCGAAACGGCTATACTCGGCCTCGAGCGGGTGATTACGCATCCACCCGCCACAAGCATACTGGTAGAAATCCGCTATAGGCGAAGTGGTAGTGTCTAAATTTTCAGGTAAGATACCTGTAGTAACCTTGTTGGTTGTACAAGAAGAAATGACTGCTGCCATAATTAAAATAGAAAGACTTTTTTTCATTGTTATAAAATTAAATATTACGTTGCAGGTTGATTCATTTGCTTTCTAGCAAATAGCCTGCAAAGGTACAATTTTTTTTTGATATATGCAAATTTATGCACATTTTTTAATCAAATATTTGTATATTTGAAATAATATTCGTATCTTTGCACGAAATTTGTGGTATTGTGCATAAACATCAAATTTATTCGATATGAAAAAGCAAATTGTAATCGCTCTCTTATGTGCATTTGGAATGACAATGCATGCAGAAGTTAAGTATTTAACTACGTCCGAATTCAAAACCAAAGTCATGGATTACACCACGTATTCTCAGGAAGCGGGTTGGGACTACCAAGGTAAAAAGCCTTGTATTATTGATTTCTACACGACTTGGTGCGGTCCATGCAAGCGTTTAGCTCCTATTATGGAAGAGTTGAGCGAGCAGTACAAAGGTAAGATTGATTTTTACAAAGTGGATACTGAGCAAGAACGTGAATTGGCTTATTTCTTCCAGATTAGCAGTATACCTCAGGTACTGTATGTACCCATGCAAGGCAATCCGACCCTTACCAAAGGATTATATCCCAAGGAAGAGATTGTAAAGATTATCAACGAAGTATTACTTATTAAACAAAAGAAGTAAGATGCAGGTAGAATTTGTATTATTGGTATTGTCACTGCTTTTCTTTGCCAGCATTTTCACGGATAAGATTGGTTTTAAGTACGGAGTTCCTGCTCTGTTGCTTTTCTTGTCCGTTGGTATGTTATTCGGTCCGGAAGGCATCTTCAGTTGGTTTGGGGGGTCAGGCATATATAAAATAGGTGTAGGTCCGGCTCAGGCTATTGGAACGATTGCATTGTGCGTCATCCTATTTTCCGGTGGAATGGACACCAAGATTAGTGATATACACACCGTGATTGCTCCGGGTGTGACGTTGGCGACAATTGGGGTGCTCCTAACTTGTGCCATCACGGGTGTGCTGATTTATTATATCTTTGGCTGGTTCAACGCCGTAGTGAGCGTAAGTATTTGGGTGGCATTACTGATGGCAGCCACAATGTCCTCAACCGATAGCGCCAGTGTGTTCTCTATTTTACGAACGAATGGTACTAAGTTGAAGCATAACTTACGTCCGTTATTGGAATTAGAAAGCGGTGCCAATGACCCTATGGCGTATATCTTGACCATCACGCTGATAGGCATTGTAACCAGTGGCAGCAATCATGTATCGGCTCTTGCTATTGTACAAGATATCTTGGTGCAATTGGTGATGGGCGGTGTGATTGGTTTTGCTTTTGGTAAAGTAGTGGTGGAATTGCTGAAGCGAGCCAAGTTAAATAACGAGTCACTCTACCCTATTATGGTTTTGACGGCATGTATTTTTATTTTCTCGGCAACGTATTACTTGAAAGGCAACCCCTACTTGGCCGTCTATATTGGCGGATTGATTATCGGGAATAGTAAGTTCACTAAGAAACGTCAAACCAAATCGTTCTTTGATGGACTGACGTGGTTAAGTCAATTGGCTATGTTCCTGATGTTGGGTTTGATGGTGACCCCAAGTGATTTCATCAAATTAGAGGTTTGGTTACCCTGTCTCATTATATCCATCGTGATGATTTTCATTTCGCGTCCTATCAGCACATTTATTTGTTTATATCCGTGGAAAGATAAATTCAAGCAAAGTGACTGCTTGATGGTTAGTTGGGTAGGACTAAAGGGTGCAGTACCCATTATCTTTGCCATCTTATGTGAATCGCATGAGGTGCCTCAGGCCGGCCTAATCTTCAATATTGTGTTTATGTGCACCATAGTCAGTCTATTGGTGCAAGGCACAAGCCTTAATTCGATTGCACAAAAACTCAAATTAGCGCAACCACAACAAGCCGAGCGTAAATTAGAGTACTTTGATATCGACCTGCCGGAAGACATTGAAGCCTCGGCTTGGGAAAGAGAAGTGACCGAAGAGTTGATGAAAAACGGTCATCTATTGAAGGACCTGAATGTACCTGAGCACACCCTGGTTATCATGGCTCGTCGCGGAGAGAGTTTCTTTGTGCCGACAGGAGAAACCGAGTTGCAGGTAGGAGATCAATTGCTGGTTATTTCTGACCGCAATGCGGCACAGGTCGTGCAAGAATTAGAGGATGAAGAAGCACAGATTCTCACGCATTGGTGGTTACAAGTCACACATGACACCAAGCGATTCGTGAAAGATAAGTGGAAGAATTTAATTAAAGGATAATATATGAAAACAGTATTTTTAACCGGTGCAACCGGCACAATGGGCGGAGCAGGATTACAGGAGTTATTGCGTTATCCGGACCAATACAAAGTGCGCGTATTGGCTCGTCCCAGTCAAAAGAACAAAGCTAAATTAGCAGTTTATGCCAACCAGATTGAGATTGTTTGGGGTGATTTAACCAAATACGAAGATGTCTTAAAAGGCGTAACCGGCAGTGATGTTGTGTTGCATGTTGGCGGTATGGTCAGTCCCCAAGCGGACTATCGTCCAACCCAAACCCGCAAGACCAATTTGACAGCAGCCAAGAATATCCGTGATGCGGTATTGGCGCAGCCGATTGATAAGCAACCTAAGGTGGTTTATATCGGTAGTGTGGCTCAAATGGGAGACCGTCGCGAACCTCTGCATTGGGGGCGTACCGGTGACCCCATTTGCGTAAGTGCTTATGACCACTATGGAATCACTAAGGCTATGGCCGAGCGGATTATTACCAACTCACCCATCAAGCATTGGGTTAGTCTGCGTCAGTCCGGTATTTTGTACCCTGCTATTTTGAAGAACTACGATCCGATTATGTTCCATGTACCTATTCGTGGTGTCTTGGAATGGGCTACCGTGGAAGATAGTGGCCGTTTATTAGAGCGTTGCTGCCGTGACAATGTCCCGGAGGAGTTCTGGAAACGTTATTATAACATCGGTTCGGGTGAGCAATACCGTTTGAGCAACTACGAGTTTGAATGTCTGTTGCTCAATGCCATCGGTTGTCCCAAGCCGGAGAAGATCTTCGATAGCAACTGGTTCACTACCCGTAATTTCCATGGTATGTGGTATTTAGATGGTGATGTATTGGAGAACTACATGCATTTCCGCGCCAATGTACCTGTTAAGGAATACTTCAAACAGATGGCCAAGAGTGATACCCTGCCCGGTGGCCTTAAGTTTGCTGTTCGCAGCAAATTGGTTTATCTAAGTCATTTAGTTCCGCATATCGTCAAATTAGCCATGAAAGCGATGGCGATGAGCAAGGAGCATGGTACGCAATGGTGGATTAAGAATAACAAGGAACAACGTATTCACGCTTACTATGGCAGTTTAGAGGCGTACAAGGCTATTCGTCCCTGGAGCGAGATGGACCTGAGCCACAACAGCGAACAAGCCGTTATCTTGAATCACGGATACGACGAGAATAAACCGATGTCCGAGTTCACCATTGAAGACATGCAGCAAGTGGCAGCCTTCCGTGGAGGTAAATGTCTGAGTACTCAAATGGTTAAGGGCGATTGGGACACACCGCTGCAATGGCAATGTGCACAAGGACATGTCTTTACGGCTACTCCAAGACTAATCCTATTGGGCGGTCACTGGTGCCCGGATTGTTTCCCCAATCCCTACAAAGATGAACCCAATGCTCGTCCTTGGGCTTGGGACAAAGAGTCCAAACGCAATCCGTTCTTTGCCCAGTTATGGGCTCCGTTGCATGACCAAGACGAAGACAACGAATACGGACCGGAAGTCTTTGAAGGTTGGGAAAGTTAGTTAGGGAATTAAGAATTTTGAATTATGAGAGTTTAGAGTTATGGAGAAAGAACAACCAAAAAAACCAACACCGCAGCAGCCCAAGAGAGGTTGGCGGTGGCTGTATTACATTGTATTAATTGGTGGATTAGCATGGATTTTATTTCCTCCAACCGCTAAAACGACACCAAGTAAAGAACTCAGTTACACACAATTCGTAGCCTATATTGAGAATGGTTACATTAAGGAAATAACGGTGAGTGATGATTGCAAGGCCAAAGCAGAGGTTCGTTCGGAGAACTACATTGCTGTGTTTGGCAGTCGCGAAGAAGGAGAGAACAAAAAAGGTGCATTACAGACCCAAGTTCCCAGTGTAGAAGAGTTCAGTAAATGGATGGATGCTTGCAATCAAACTCGCAAGGAACAAAACCAAAAGGCGATTGATGTGACATACACCAATTCCCATAATATATGGTACTTGTTGTTAGCCAATATCGCTCCCATCCTTTTGATTTTCCTCTTCCTGGCATTGATGAGCCGCGGAGCGGCCGGTGCTGCAGGAGGCATCTTTGGTGTAGGCAGAGCCAAAGCACAAATCTTTGACAAGGACAAGAAAGACAAAGTCACCTTTAAAGATGTGGCCGGGTTGGAAGGGGCAAAAGAAGAGATACAAGAGATTGTGTCCTTCCTCAAGAACCCCAAGAAATACACGGTCTTAGGAGGTAAGATTCCCAAGGGCGCCCTCTTGGTAGGTCCTCCGGGCACAGGTAAGACGTTGCTGGCCAAGGCGGTAGCCGGCGAAGCCAATGTACCCTTCTTCAGTATGTCCGGTTCGGACTTTGTGGAGATGTTCGTTGGTGTAGGAGCCAGCCGAGTAAGAGACCTCTTCCGCCAAGCCAAGGAGAAAGCTCCGGCTATCATCTTTATCGATGAGATAGATGCTATCGGTCGAGCACGAGGCAAGAATGTGATGACCGGAAGTAATGATGAACGCGAGTCCACATTGAATCAGTTACTCACCGAGATGGACGGCTTTGATACCAATTCGGGTGTGATTATCTTAGCAGCCACCAACCGCGCCGAGATATTAGACAGTGCCCTATTGCGTGCCGGACGTTTTGACCGTCAGATACGGATTGAGTTGCCCGACCTCAAAGAGCGCAAGGAGATTTTCAATGTGCATCTTAAGCCGCTTAAGTTAGATGCCAGCGTAGATGTTAATTTCCTGAGTAAACAAACTCCGGGCTTCTCGGGTGCCGACATCGCCAATGTATGTAACGAAGCCGCTCTGATTGCAGCACGTAATGACCACAAAACCGTCGGCAAACAGGACTTCATGGATGCCGTAGACCGTATCATTGGAGGGTTGGAGCGCAAGAATAAGATTATGACCGAAGAAGAGAAGAAGAGCATTGCTTATCACGAAGCAGGTCATGCTACTATCTCCTGGTTATTGCGCTGGGGTAATCCGCTGGTTAAAGTGACTATCGTGCCTCGTGGCATGGCCTTAGGGGCAGCGTGGTACTTACCCGAAGAGCGTCAATTAACCAATAAGGAGCACCTATTAGATGAGATGTGTTCATTATTAGGCGGTCGAGCAGCCGAGCAGTTATTCCTGAACCAAACATCCACCGGTGCACTCAACGATTTAGAGCGAGCCACCAAGCAAGCATACGCCATGGTGGCTTATTATGGTATGTCCGACAAGTTGAAGGATATCAGTTTCTATGACTCCACCGGCCAACGCGACTATAGTCTGCAAAAACCCTATTCCGACAAGACCGCCGAGACGATTGATAAAGAGACGCAAGCCTTGATTGATAGTCAGATGAAACGCGCCAAGGAAATCTTAGATAAAAACAAAGAAGGCCATAATGCTTTGGCACAATTATTGATTGAAAAAGAAGTGATTACTTCCGACGACGTTGAACGCATATTAGGTCCGCGTCCCTGGAAAAGTCGTAATGATGAACTAATTGATATTAACGATGAAAAAAATTCTGATTCTGCTACCGATGATGGTAGCCACGATGCTGTCAGCACAACAGCCTAATATCCAACCTCTGCCGATTGATTCGGCCGTTCGTGTAGGTCATTTAGAGAATGGTCTGACCTATTACATCCGTCACAACGAGTTACCCAAGCAGCGTTGCGAGTTCCATATCGCTCAACGTGTAGGTGCTATCCTCGAGGAAGACAACCAAAACGGCTTAGCGCACTTCCTGGAGCACATGTGCTTTAATGGCACGGAGCATTTCCAAGGCAAAGGCATCATTGAGTACTTTGAGAAGCAAGGTGTTAACTTTGGTGGTGACATCAATGCCTATACGTCCCTGGATAAGACGGTGTATCGATTGAGCAATGTGCCTACCGTTCGTGAAGGCATCGTAGATAGTGCCTTATTGGTTTTGCACGACTGGAGTTGTTCAGTTAGTTTACTGCCCGAAGAGATAGATGCCGAGCGTGGTGTTATCCGTGAGGAATGGCGCACAGGTCGCACCGCAGCCCGCCGAATGTACGCCCGCGGTCAAGCAGTCATGTTCCCCGGAACCAAGTACGCTATCCGTGACGTGATTGGCGATACAGCTGTAATCAATAACTTCGCGTATGACGCGTTACGCGCGTATTATAAAAAATGGTATGGCCCGGATAATCAGGCTCTCGTCATTGTAGGAGATATCGATGTGAACCAGATAGAGCAGAAAATCAAGGACCTCTGGGCCAATGTGCCTGCTCGTGCTAACTACGGCGAACGTCCCTACGAGGTTATTCCTGAGAACGAAGAACCGCATATCGGTGTGTTGACCGACAAGGAGCAACAGCAGTCCGTACTGACGCTTATCTTCAAGCACGAACCTGTTCCCAATGAGTATAAATCCACGATTATAGGATTCACGTATAATATCTTCCATGAACTGGCTTATCGCATCATGAGCGAGCGGTTGCAAGAGAAGATGATGCAACCGGATGCGCCCTTTATCGGAGGTATTATGGCCTATACGAATTTGGTGCCGACCCAAGACGCTTTCTATTGCCGTTTAGTAGCTAAAGATGGCAAGGTAAAAGATGCCTTTCATCTGATGCTCACGGAGGTAGAGAAGATGCGCCGTTATGGTTTTACCGAAGATGAATTGGAACGCGCCAAGGCGCTGTTGACCAATGACTATGAACAGATGTACAACGAGCGCGATAAGACCGAGAATATCAACTATGTCAAGGACTATCTGAGCAATTACCTGGAGCACGAACCTATTCCGGGTATCGCTACCGAATTGGAGATTATCAAGATGATGTTGCCGTCTATTCAGACCGCTCAACTCAATGAAGTGGCTGCCGGATATGTTACCGACAAGAACGTGATTGCTATGGTTCAGGCTCCGGATAAGGAGGGCAATGACCTGCCTACCGAAGCCGAAATCAAGGACGCCCTTGCGCATCGCACCGAATTGGAGATTGAAGCACCTAAGGCATCGGTGGTAGAGAAGAGTCTGATTAAGAAAATGCCTAAGGCAGGTAAGATTAAGAAAGTCAGCCACAATGATGTTCTTGGTACCACGGAATGGACCTTATCCAATGGTGTTAAGGTTATCCTGCGTCCCACTCAACTCAAGCAAGATGAAATCCTGATGAATGCTTATTCATGGGGCGGATTATCTGTTCTCAAGCAGGACGAACTGCTCAATGCCATGTTAGCAGGAACGGCGGCTGAGTTTATGGGATTAGGTCAGTTCTCGATGAATGACTTGCAAAAGATGTTAGCCGGCAAGACGGTAGGTCTCACTTCCAGCATCAATAAGTACACCGAGGACATTAAGGGTAATTCCAGTGTCAAAGACTTTGAGACGTTACTGCAACTCACTTACTTAGGGTTCACCGCTCCTCGCAAAGATGCCGAAGCTTTTGCATCACTTCGTAAGATATTAGAGAGTCAGATGAAGAATAAAGCCACCAACCCCAAGGCTGCCTTCAAGGACTCTATTACTACCATGGTGGCTAATCATAGTCCCCGTGCTATCCTGCTCAATGAAGCAACCATTAGCGAGATGGATGTAGATAAATGTTACCAGATTTATCAGAAACGCTTTGCTAATCCGGCCGACTTCACCTTCTCATTTGTTGGCAATATTAATCCCGAGGATGCCACTGTTCAGCAGTTAATCTGCACGTACCTTGGTGGATTAAAAGGCAACAAGAAGAAAGAACAATGCACGGATGATGGTGTACGCGTGCCTGCCGGAGTGGCGAAGAATTATTTCACTCGTGAGATGGAAACCAAGACCGCCAGCAACCGCATCCAATACACCTCATACGATATTCCTTATACTTTGGAGAATGCCTTAACGGTCGAACTCATTGGTATGATTTTAGACCGTCGTTATATGGAGAGTATCCGTGAGCGCGAAGGTGGTTCGTATGGCGTAGGAACGCATGCTCATGTTGCTAAGGAACCTATCGACAAGGTCGTGTTACTGATGCAGTTTGATACCGACCCTGCTAAACAACCTCGACTGATGGAGATTATCCACGAAGAAGTGAACACTATTGTCAACAATGGTCCGTTGGCGGATGATGTACAGAAGGATAAAGAGATTCTGCTTAAGAGTCACAAAGAAGATTTGGAGCAAAATAGTTGGTGGCTATCTGCCATTGTTAACTACGAAAAATGCGGCACCAACCTGGTTAGCGACTACGAGAACGCAGTCAATGCCATTACCGGCGAGAAAGTTCAGGCTATGCTCAAACAACTGGTTGCCTCCGGCAATGTATTTGAAGTCGTTATGCTACCCACAGAATAATTGCTAATTATTTCGGCTGCTCGCTAAAAAACTGCTTGGCAAAGGTCAGGCAGTTTTTTATATTTTATGTAGTTAATCGTCGTAATTTTTCTTTCTAGGGCCCTAGAGTATTGGATATCGACTCAAACTTTTTGAGTTATTTTACTTTGGCACCGGTGGCGGTATGAAGATGTCCGTTATGGCGGATATATAACTGATTGCCATAGATGAATTTGGTACCAACTTTTTTGTCTATAGTCAAATCTTCCAGTCCTGTCGCACTAGTAGTAATGAATTTACCGCTATGCGTCTGAATAACTTGTTCGGACGCATCTTTTGCGGTGACAGTATAGGAATATTCCGTACCAGAATCCAAACCAGTAATCGTAAATCTATATCCATTAGCCGTCATTTCGGCTTCAGAGACTTTGCGTCCTTCTCCACGAATAGGAGCAGCAAAAGCGATGATAGTTAATTGACCTTGACGGTTGAAAGTGAGTGTACAGAATAATTCACCATCCTTTGTAATTTCTATTGTGTAAGTATCTGCATTTTCATTTTGTGGCCAAATAATAGTAACAGAATAATCGTCGGGTGTGATGATTGGCTCTATAATTGGAACATCTTCAGCTGCAATAGGTAGTATATTGGTAAATTCTTTCCACTCTGCGGCTTGTTTATATGCGCTAATTGAATACATTGGTACATAAACAGGAATAGATTTACCTACACCCTCAAAGCACTTTTCTCCACAAGCAGGCGGAGTGGTGGCATAACTTGTTATTGAAGACATTCTGCAGAATTGGAAAGCATAATCTCCTATTGTTTTAACGGTGGGTGGAATGATAAATGATGTTAGTGATATACAAGTGGCAAAAGCACTTTCTC
>JAGHRV010000062.1 GCA_018066175.1 Candidatus Colicola equi
CACTTCTGCTTTCAAGGTATGGATGAAAGAGTCCAAAAAAGAATCCGTTGACTTGCTATATGAACGTATCATACGTATTGTACAACACATAAGATAAGTCGTTGTCTAGTGGAGTATAGCGGACTCGAACCGCTCACCTCGACACTGCCAGTGTCGCGCTCTAGCCAGATGAGCTAATACCCCATTGCGACTGCAAAAGTACACTTTTTTTTGCATATACGCAAATAAAAATGCAATTTTATGCAAAAAAGTATGCCAAAAGCACTATTTTATATGCCTTTTATTCAATTCTTGCCGATAAGCACGAGCCGTAGCAGCGTGCTGACCATAAGATGACGAGAAGATATGCGTACCTGACCAATCCGGATTAGCGCACATATACAGATAGTCCGTTTTAGGTGCATTCAAAACCGCATCCATCGTACGTCCATACGCGCAACGAATCGGTCCGGGAGGCAGACCGGCATACTTATATGTGTTATAGGGCGAATCCAACGCCAAATGACGCTTTAAGACGCGGCGTAGCGAGAAATCACCATTAGCGAAAATAACCGTCGGACAAGCCTGTAACGGCATTCCCTGGCGCAAGCGATTCAAATAAAGGCTGGCAATCTGAGGATGCTCAGCAGCATTATGGGTCTCAGACTCCACGATGCTCGCTAATGTAGCCACCTGCACAGGGGTTAAACCCTTAGCCTTCGCCTTAGACAGACGCTCCTCTGTCCAAAAAGCCTTATATTCCTTATTCATACGCGCGAATAGGTCATCGGGCGAGATAGTCCAATAAACCTCATACGTATTAGGGATAAACAAACACACAGCTGTGGCGCGATTTAGACCGAACTGACGTAAGTAATCCACCGAATCCAAACGAGCCATGATATCGGCTGAATCCAAGAGTAGCGCCTCCCCCATTCGTCCGGCTAACTGCTCTCGATTGCGAATCTGATTGGTGAAACTAAGACGAACCGGAGACTGATAACCTTTCTGGAATTTGCGAATCAACTGCTTATCTCCAATGCGAGCCGGCAATCGATAATACCCTACTTTGGCCTCCGTAAAACGCATATATGCAACATGCAACCGCCAGTCCAAATGCGATTGAATCTCGTAATCTTGCTCAATAATAGCAATCAAACTATCCACCGAGCGACCGGGGCGCATATAAAAACCATGCTCCTCACCATCTCGACTAACAAAATTACAAACACGGAAACGATAGTACTGCTCAGCAAAGAAACCAATGCCGACAAGTACGATAAGAACGATGATTACCCTAAGAAAAGGGTGTTTATGAGTATCTTTTGCCATAATCGGGTACAAAAGTACACTTTTTTTTGCATATATACAAATAATTTTGTACTTTTGCAGTCAAATTTGAAAATCCACTTATAATGAAGAACTTTGTAGAAGAGTTAAGATGGCGCGGGATGCTGCAAGACATGATTCCCGGCACAGAAGAGCAATTGCAAAAAGAAGTGACTACAGCATACTTGGGAATTGACCCGACGGCTGATAGCCTGCATATAGGTCACTTATGCGGCATCATGATGCTGCGTCACCTGCAACGTTGCGGACATAAACCTATCGCCCTGATTGGCGGCGCAACCGGAATGATTGGTGACCCCAGTGGTAAGAGTGCCGAGCGTAATCTGCTGAATGAAGAGACTTTAGCGCACAACGTAGCCTGCATCAAACAGCAGTTAGAGCGTTTCTTAGACTTCAATAGCAAGGAACCTAATGCTGCTGAGTTGGTGAATAACTACGATTGGATGAAGGACTTCACCTTTATTGATTTCGCGCGTAATATAGGTAAACTGATTACCGTCAACTATATGATGGCCAAAGACAGCGTGAAAAAACGCTTTAATGGCGAGTTCAACTGCGGTATGAGTTTCACGGAATTCACCTATCAACTGCTGCAAGGATACGATTTCTATTACCTCAACGCCCATAAAGGATGCAAATTACAAATGGGCGGCAGCGACCAATGGGGTAATATAACCACCGGTATGGAACTCATCAAGAAGATGACCGGCAACGAGGCTTATGCCCTCACCTGCCCGCTGATTACCAAAGCTGACGGCAAGAAATTCGGTAAAACCGAGCAAGGCAATGTATGGCTAAGCAAGCAATACACCAGTCCGTACCGCTTCTATCAGTTCTGGCTGAACGTAAGCGACGACGATGCTAAACGTTACATCAAGATCTTCACTAGCCTTGAGAAAGACGAGATAGATGCCCTGATTGCCGAGCATGACCAAGCGCCACATTTGCGTGTACTGCAAAAGAAACTGGCCGAAGAAGTGACCATCATGGTACATAGTCGCGAGGATTACGAGCAAGCCGTAGAAGCCACCAATATCTTGTTCGGTAAAGCCACCAAGGAAGCTCTTGAGAAACTGGATGAGCAGACTTTCCTGCAGGTTTTTGAGGGTGTACAACGGTTCACCATCAGCAAATCCGAATTGGAAGCCGGCATTGCGCCTCTGGATCTTTTAGCAGAGAAAACGCAAATTTTCCCAAGCAAAGGTGAAGCACGCAAAATGATGCAGGCAAATGGGTTCAGTATGAACAAAGAAAAACTGACGGACGTACAGACCCCCATTGATGCAAAAGCATTGATAAACGGCAAGTATATTTTGTTCCAAAAGGGCAAAAAAGACTACTTTATAGTCGCTGCTGAGTAAAAAAACGCTTTTTTTTCAAAAAAAGTGCAAAAAAATTTGGCTATATCAAAAAAAAGCAGTACCTTTGCACCCGCTTTTGAAACGAAGCATTGCCTAATCGTATATCGGTAGTACATCAGATTTTGGTTCTGAGGGGCGAGGTTCGACTCCTCGTTAGGCAACAAGCCGCGTCAGCGGTTTTGTTTTTCTGACGCGCGCGTGTGATGATAAGTAGGGCCATCACCGTTAATAACAAAAGCCCGAATAACAGTAACACAAATTACAACAATGAAAACATTTGAATTAGTTGGTACTCTTCGTAACGAGTACGGAAAGAAGGCTAACAAGGCTCTTCGCAAGCAAGATCTTATCCCTTGCAACATTTATGGTTTAGGTGAGAACCTGACTTTTACCGTTTCTGCAGCTGACGCTCGCAAGTTGATTTACACTCCTGACACGCTCGTTGTTGCGCTCACTATCGGTGACGTTAAGAAAATGGCCGTTGTTAAAGAGATGCAATTCCACCCCATTAGCGAACAATGCTATCATATTGACTTCCTCGAGGTTAACGAAAAGAAGCCTGTTACCGTTGAGATTCCTATCTCTCTGACCGGTCACGCTGAAGGTGTGAAAGCCGGTGGTAAGTTGAGCCTTGAGATGCGTAAACTGAAAATCAATGGTATCTACACCAACATTCCTGAGCGCGTAATTATTGACGTTACCTCTTTAGGTCTTGGCAAAAAACTCTTCGTTAGCGACGTTAAGGTTGAGAATTGCGAAGTTAAGAGCGTGAAAGAGGCTATCGTAGCGCAAGTTAAAGTAACACGTAACAGTGGTGAGGCCGCCAGTGAAGAGGCTGCAGCTGAATAATGAGTAAATTCCTGATTGTCGGGTTGGGCAATATCGGAGACGAATACCGTAACACTCGACACAACATAGGATTCCGCATGTTGGACGCTTTTGCCGAAGCGTCCAACATTGCTTTTGAAGACAAGCGATATGGGTTTGTCGGCAAGGGGCGTGTCAAGAATGCTGAACTGGTACTGCTCAAGCCCTCTACGTTCATGAACCTGAGCGGAAATGCTGTGCGCTATTGGATGAACGAAGAGAAAATACCTCTCGAGAATCTGCTGGTGTTAGTAGATGACCTCAACCTACCCTTTGGCTCGATTCGCATTCGTAAACAAGGAAGCAACGGAGGTCATAACGGACTTGGACATATACAACAAGTCTTATGCACCGAGAACTACGCACGCGTGCGTTTTGGTATAGGGAACGATTACGCGCGCGGGGCGCAAATAAACTTCGTCTTGGGACAATGGTCCGACGAGGAAGAAAAAATAATGCCCGAGCGATTGGAGATAGTCAAACAAATCATCCCAAGTTTCTGCTTGCAAGGCATTGATAAGACAATGAACTTATTTAACGGCAAATAATATGAAACGGTTTTGGAATCATCCCTGGTCGGTGGCGGTATGCAATCTGGCACTCATCTTTGTTCTATACACCATCAATCGACTCTTTTTCTATTGGGTGAATAGCGATATCTATCCGGATGTCAGTTGCCGTCATTTACTGGAGATGTTAGTAGGCGGAATGCGGTTTGACGTTACCGCACTCTTCTACCTCAATTCCGTTTACATGCTACTCATGTGGGCACCTCTGCCATGGTCTTGGCGCACCAATGCGACCTATCAGACCGTGGCAAAATGGTTTTATTGGGTACCTAACATAGTAGGAATACTGGTTAATTCGGTAGATACGGTCTATGTGCGATTCTCCGATCGTCGCACCACCATGGCGTTTTTCAGCGAGTTCGAGAATGACGATAACCTGACCTCTATTTTCTTCACATCCATGGTGCAGTATTGGTACGTGACACTCTTCACCATCGCCCTAATTGCTGTACTCATTCTACTAACGAGAAAGAGTTCCGTCAGCGAATCTAACTGCCGACCTGTGCCTTATTACATCGGTGAGACGCTCCTTCTTTGCGTCAGTATTTACTTTGTCATCATCGGTATCCGCAGCGGTTTTGGAGCATTTACACGTCCTATAACACTCAGTAATGCGTTGCAATACACCAACCGACCTTGCGAAACCAATATCGTTCTAAACACTCCTTTCTGCTTGATGCGTTCATCAAGTTCGGATACCTACCAAAAACCAAATTATTTCTCGGACGAAGAAATGACGCAGTTTTACACCCCCATTCATCAAGCCAATCCTCAAGCAGCACCGAGCAAGAACGTTGTGGTCTTTATCTTAGAGTCCTTCTCAAAGGAATATATCGGTTTTTATAATCACGACTTAGATGAAGGCACTTATACGGGCTACACTCCGTTCCTGGACTCATTGTTATGTCATAGTACAACCTACCAATATTCATTCTCGTCCGGGCGCAAATCCATTGATGCTATGCCCAGTGTATTAGCCTCCATTCCACGTCTTGGGTCGCCTTATATACTGACGCCTTATTCCAGCAATACAATCACTTCTTTAGCCAACTGTCTTGGTAGCAAAGGTTACACAACGGCCTTCTTCCATGGTGCTCCGAATGGCAGTATGGGCTTTTTAGCCTTCTCTCGCTCCTGCGGATTTGATTCGTATTACGGCAAGGACGAATACAATAACAACGCCGATTATGATGGCTATTGGGCTATTTGGGACGAGGAGTTCCTGCAATATATGGGACGCACCCTTTCTGATATGCCCCAACCTTTCTGTGCCTCGGTCTTTACTGCTACCAGTCACCATCCTTTCCAAGTGCCGGAACGGTATGCTAATGCTTTCAAAGAAGGCACACATCCCATTCATCGCACCATAGGATATACCGATAACGCATTACGTCAATTCATAGAGTATGCTAAGACGCAACCTTGGTACGCCAATACGCTTTTTGTCTTTACAGCAGACCATACCAATGCGTTGACCCATAATGAATACACCAACGACAAGGGCGTTTATGAAGTGCCGATTATCTTCTTTGACCCCGCTTGTGATACGGCTCGCTTCGAAACACAAATGCCGGTAGCACAAGTGGATATTATGCCATCCATTCTATCGTACGTGGGATACGATGAACCATACATCGCTTTTGGAGAAGATGTATTAACACAACCCCTCGAGCATAAATATGTTGTGAACTATAATCAGCCTATTTATCAATGTTTCTCGAACCATTTATTGGTGCAGTTTGATGGTCAGCATATCACACATATCTATGATTTCCGGCAAGACCGATTACTGCAAAATGACCTCCTAAACGAGTTACAATCCTCCCCTGAGGTGCAAGATATGCTCAATTATCTCAAAGCCTATATTCAACAATACATCAATCGCATGATTGATAACCAACTAACTGTACAATAATGCCTGTTCGTGTAGATAAATTCCTTTTTGCTATGCGCATCTACAAGACGCGTTCTATAGCAGCAGACGCATGCAAAGTTGGGCGAATCACCATGAACGGCCAACCATTAAAGGCTTCGCGCACTTTTGAAATAGGAAATAAATTCTCGGTGCGCAAGGGACCTATCACCTATACGTACGAGATTTTGCGACTAAGCGAAAACCGATTGGGAGCTAAATTAGTGCCAGATTATATACGAGACATAACCAGCAAGGACCAGTTAGAATTATTGGAATTGGCTCGGTTATCCGGACAGAATGGTCGTGATCGAGGCACCGGTCGACCTACCAAAAAAGACCGCCGAGACATAGAACAGTTCTTTAGTGATGACTATATAGCCGACCTCGACGACTGGGACGACAATCTAGATAACTAGCAAAAATAAATCACAATGAAAAGCAAAAAAGAGAATATTGCAGAATACATCCTATACCTCTGGCAGTTAGAGGACTATCTTCGTGCCTTCCCTGAACAGGCATCCACCAACACCGAGTTGATGGAGATTGCCGACATGATGTATAGCGAAGGAATTATGGAAGGCGGACATCTACAGTTAGCGCAGAATGCCTTAGACGAGATGGAAGAACTGCATAACGAGTTGGTCGAGACCGAAGCACCATATCGTGCTGTCATCATGCACCTCGAACCACGGCTCAACCTACTGAAAGCCAAGACAAACAACCCACTGATGAGCGATGTAGAGGCTTGTCTGACCCTACTCTATCAAGTGATGCTGCTGCGACTCAAACAGCAAGAGATATCTGCAGAAACGGACGAAGTCGTTAAGGATGCTACACAACTGATGCGATTCCTGAGCAAGACCTATTACGATGACAACCAAACAGCGATTTGAACATATATTAGATTGGTTTAGTCAAAACGCCAAGTCAGCGGAGAGCGAACTGAATTTCCGTAACCCGTTTGAGTTACTAGTAGCCGTTATGCTGTCTGCCCAATGTACCGACAAGCGCGTTAATATGGTCACTCCGGCACTCTTTGCGGCCTACCCTTCGGCACAAGATATGGCAAAAGCCGGTGCCGAAGAAATATTTCACTATATCCACTCCGTGAGTTATCCTAAATCGAAGGCAGAACATCTGGCAGGCATGGCAAAGCGATTAACGGAGTCCTATAATGGTCAAGTGCCGGATAACATAGATGACTTACAAACCTTGCCCGGCGTGGGACGCAAAACAGCCAATGTCGTTTGTGCTGTGATTTGGAATCAGCCTACCATGGCAGTTGATACGCATATCTTCCGTATCTCCGAGCGATTGGGACTAACCACCCACAGCAAAAATCCGCTGCAAACAGAGCGACAACTCACCAAATATATCCCCGCTGACCTTATTCCTAAGGCGCACCATTGGTTACTGCTGCACGGCCGCTATGTATGTCAGGCACGCAAGCCCCAATGCGACCAATGTGGACTCGCTATATATTGCCGGTACTACACGGGTGCTTATCGGTAGTATATCGGTAGTAGAAGCAAGGATGAAGCAACGATGAAACAACTATAAATATATCATTATGAATACTTTAAAACGTTATTTTATTGCAACCAGACCTTGGTCTTTTCCTGTCAGTATAGCACCTGTTGCACTAACCGTTTGTTATTTATGGAATGACCCTTTGGTGGTGCACCTTGATTTGGGTCTATGGGCTATTGTGGGCATTATCCTTTTCCATGCTGCCAGTAACCTCTTTTCCGACTACTACGATTACAAGAAAGGTGTAGACACCGACCCTTCTATCGGTTCTCCTACCATTACCGGCGGCTTATTAACGGCACGGCAAACCATCATCTATGCATGGGTTTTATTGGTTATCGCCACCATCAATGGCTTTATTATGACCTATTTCACCGGTTGGCCATTGCTCGTCATCGGAGGCATCGGAGCCTTACTCATCATCCTGTATCCTTGGCTCAAGTACCATGCTCTCGGGGATTTAGATATCTTCCTTACCTTTGGTATTCTGCCTACTTTAGGTACTGCTTTTGTGATGACCGAACAAATTGTTTGGTCCTCCTTGTGGATTACGTTGTCCTTTGCCACGATTACAGTGGCGGTGCTGCATGCTAATAACACGCGCGACTGCGGCAGAGACGGCAATGCCAAGATTCATACCTTTGCTATGCTGATTGGACCTAAAGCCTGCCAGTGGGTGTATTACATCGAAGTATGGTTGCCCGTAGTTTGGGTGCTATTCTGCGTTTGTATCGGCAAGATGCCATGGCCCGTCTTAATAGCGTCGGCATTGGCTTCTATAGTCGCTTTCCGTAATACCAAAGTAATGCACCAATGGGGGAAAGGTGGCAGTATAGACATATTGGACCAAATGACCGCACAACATCAAATAGTCAATATAGTGATGATGACAATCGGCTTTATAGGAATAATGATGCTTTGATATGCCCCGTCGTTTATTGATATCGCTTAGTATCGGATTCCTGCTCTGGACGCTGATGTTCAGTCCCTGGACTGCTCCCTACCTGCCCTTCTGGCCTTGTATGGTCGGTTCGGCGGTCATTCTGATTACATTAGCGTTGTATAATGGACGAAAACAAATCAAGGAACATCTATCGGTGCCATTGAAACAATGGTGCATAGATATCCTATTGGGCATAGCGATTGCGGCTGTGCTATGGGGTGTCTTCTGGATAGGCGATAAAGTCAGCCAATGGATGTTCCCTTCCTTCGCTCGGCATCAGGTAGATGGCATCTATGGTATCAAAGACGGAATCAATCCTGTCTTGTTATCATGCTTATTGCTGCTGGTGATTGGTCCTGCCGAAGAACTTTTCTGGCGCGGCTATATTCAGCAATCTCTGCTCCTTCGCGCTCGCAAGATGGCCCAACCGGAATGGATAGCCGTTCTAATAGCCATTGCCGCATACACGCTGGTGCATATCTTCTCTTTCAACTTCATGCTGATTATGGCGGCAGCCGTATGTGGCGTTGTGTGGGGAGGACTATATTGGCTATTCCCCAAGCATTTCCCAGCCATTGTGATTAGTCACGCCTTATGGGATGCAGCCGTTTTTATTTGGTTCCCTATTTAAGATAAACATAGATAATATGAAATACAGCAATGTTCTTTTTGACTTAGGAGGCGTATTGATTGACGTTGATGTACGTCGCTCGCTCCTGTCCTTCGCCAAGATGGTGCAAGTTCCACAAACCGGCAATGTACCTAATTCACTTAGCGAGATGGTGAATGCAGAAGGCTTATTGGGCGGACATAGTTCAGAGTTGATTGACCAATATCAAGTGGGAACTATCTCAACGGACTACTTTATTGATGCTCTACTCAGTCAATGCCGTCCCGGCACCACCAAACAACAAATCATAGATGCTTGGTATGCAATGCTGATTGGTATTCAGCCGGAGAAAAAAGAAGTGCTGAAGCAACTGATAGCTGCCGGCAAGAATATCTATGTGCTCAGTAATATCAATGAATTGCACGTAGATTGGACGCTGGCTCATTGTCCTGAACTGCAAGTTGCCAAACGTCTTTTCTTCTCCAACGAGATACACCTATCCAAGCCGGATCCGCGTTGCTACGAGTTAGTGTTAAACGAAACCGGGATAGATCCGCAAGATACCGTTTATATTGATGATTTACTGCCCAATATCGAGGCAGGACGGCAATTTGGTTTCCAATGTATCCAAGCCATGCCGGACAATAACTGGATTAAACAAATACTACCATGAGTAATGCCATTAAGTACGGGCTATGTTTGCCCTTAGTCGTTATTCTACCACTCGTTTTGTGGTTTCTGCCTACATCATGTTTTGGCATGGAGGGTTTAACCATCGTTCAGCAACGAATGATTGCCATCTTTGTCTTTGCTGCATTGAGTTGGATTATGGAAGTGATTCCTAATTGGGTCACCTCACTTATTGTAATCGTGCTGATGCTACTGACCGTCTCGACGGGCGGCCTGAGTTGTGTATCGCCATCTGGGTTAGAAGGATTAGTGGATTACAAACACATCATGTCGGCCTTTGCAGACCCTGTTGTTATGCTCTTCCTAGGAGGCTTTGTATTGGCACATATTGCCGGTAAATACGGTATGGATGCCGTAATTGCCAAATCTATGTTAGGTATCTTCGGAACACGTCCCAAATGGGTGTTATTAGGATTCCTTATTACGATTGCACTCTTCTCGATGTTCATGTCCAATACTGCCACAGCCGCTATGATGTTGGCTTTCTTGGCTCCTGTACTAAGATCGTTGCCTAAAGAAGAAACCGGTCGTGTAGGATTTGCCTTGGCCATTCCTTTTGCAGCCAATTTAGGAGGAATAGGCACACCTATCGGTACGCCGCCTAATGCGATTGCCGTAGGGGCATTACAGAATGCCGGATATACGATTACCTTTGGAGAATGGATGGCACACATGGTGCCATATATGCTGATTATGCTGCTTATCGTATGGGGGTTATTGCTGCTTTTCTTTCCCTTCAAAAGCGATAAGATTGAGTTACATATACCTGTTCAGGAACGCAAGATGGATGCCAAAGCATGGATTGCTTGGATTACTTTCTTTGTGACTATTCTTTTATGGGTAACGGAATCACTCACCGGCATCAATTCCAATATCGTGGCTCTTATTCCGGTTGCTATTTATACCATGACCGGTGTCTTCACGAGCGAGGACCTCAAGGAGATTGATTGGAGTGTACTATGGTTAGTAGCAGGAGGGTTTGCTTTAGGAACAGGGTTAGAAGAAACAGGATTAGCCCACACGATGATTAACGCCATCCCGTTTGAGCACATGAATGTGATTCTGGTGATTGTGATTGCAGGATTAGTCTGCTACGGACTGAGTAACTTCATCAGCAACTCGGCTACAGCGGCATTGCTGATACCTATTATGGTGGTTGTAGGTCATGCGATGGAAGATCCGGCAGCAGCCAATCATGAGGCTTTTGCAGCCGCAGGAGGAATGAGCACACTCATCCCGTTTGTAGCCATCTGTGCATCGCTGGCGATGATCCTGCCTATCTCCACTCCACCCAATGCCATTGCCGCATCCACCAAGATGGTGGCTACGTCACAAATGGCTAAAGTAGGTGTACTAATCGGTATCATCGGATTCGCACTCGCCTACGTTATGTTCACCCAAATAGCCATCTGGTAATACCACACATGTATAATAACAATAATAGCCGGTTATTAGCCGGCTATTAGTTTATGTGCATCTATCCTATTACTTACGTTTAGAAGAAGAGGATGTAGAAGTTCTTGTTGTAGTTGTAGTTGTCGTGGTAGGAGCGGTTGTCACTTGTTGTGCAGGAGCAGAAGGAGCCTTGCCACATTGACCACCATGGTTGATGCAAATATGATCATTCTTCTGATACATATAAGGAACGATTTGCTTTGCATCATGAATCATGATATATTTTTCAACTGCTTCCTTAGACACATCTTCCATAGCCTTGATGTCACCCAATACCGTACGAGGATTAATATAATAACCTGCAAAACCGGTCAAGTAAGCCTTAACACCATTAGAGGAAGTTTCAATCTTATAGATAGGATCTACAACGATATCTACTTTATTATTTACGATAGCGTTATATTTAGCCTCATCCATAGCTTGTTGGGTTGATGAACAAACAGAAGATTCAGCCATAATACGTCTGCTAAAATCAGGATTAACGTCAACATAAGTCTGAGTCGGCATAATCTCAACGCCGTCTGCGATACTTACACTACGAGATGTATATGAATACATCTTAGAACTTCCACAAGAAGTCAAGAATAATGCGAGAGCACCAATTGCTAATAATTGAATCTTTTTCATAACAATATATTTTATAAATTATTTACTAAGTTAAGTTGATTATAACATGATGGATAAACTTGCCATGATGGGCTTTTGACAATTAGCATCATTGTCATGCTTAACCATTCCAAATTCACCACCTACAGTAAAGCGCAGGCGTTTATACTGAATACCGGCACCTATACCAAACTGAAAGTCAAAGAAATCAGTATCATAGACACCACCTTTACTATCATTCCATAATTCAAAATCCAAAGCCGGACCGAGATAGATAAAGGCACTTAAATTCTTCACGAACTCATACCGATAAGAGACTTGCAGAGGAATATTGAAAGCGATATCATGATCATCGCGGTCAGCATAATGGACGTAGTCCATATATAAACCGGTCTTAAAGCCTAATCCATACTTGAAAGTGGGGTTGATACCTAAACCGAAGCGGAAACCTGGAGTGTATTTTTTGCTACCACCTAAGAAGGCCTGTTTATCACCGTCAATTTTGCGACTCTTTGAAATATATCCAAATTCCAAACTGCATATAAACTTATCTGTCGGACCATAAATAGCACTATTCTTCAATGTAAACTCATAACCTTGCGCATCCTTTCTTGAAACTTTCTTCGTTTCATTGGTCGTAGGTAAGGCCAATGGAGCAAGAGCAGGAGCTGCAGTTGATGCAGAAGCCTTTGTTCTAACAGGCTGAGCAGGCGATGCATCATTGAGGTAATAATTGGTTACATTACCACTAACTGGTTTTTGTGCCTCGTAATAATACTTAGCAAACGACGGATCTGTTAACATCTTGAACTTTACAACGTCATCCATGGAGACGCTCTTCATTGACTCAACATCAATTCCGTCTTCCGCAGTTTTGAATGTTCCGGCAAAACCAGTAACCGTAACGACATACTTGTCGTTAAACTCAAACTTGTAGATAGGATCTACAACAACATCAACGCCATACTTCGTGATACACTGATAAAGTGCATCCTCAATAGCATCGTACTTCGAGTCATAAGCCTGGGATGTAGCGGTCACTTTCTTAGTGAAATCGACTTGTACCTCCGCATCTGGTGCCTGACTAGACATAGTTAATTGGCGAATAGAAGCCGAACGGGACGTATAAGAATACGACTTATACGTTGAGCAACTTACCATTGCTAAACCAATAACTAACATTAGGGACATTTGAAGTAAGTTTCTTCTCATAATCGAAAATGTGTTAATTGTTAATAATTATTTTTGATATTTACCGACATACTTGATGGCAAGGAATACTAGCCAATCGGGGGTATGTTTTAATAATGGTGTACAAAGCCAATTGATAAATCCGGGCGTAGAAGCCTTCTTGCCGCGGAACATCTTGCGGAGGGCTTTCTTAACGAGTTTCTCAGGCGGAATACTTACCGTTAATGCCACGGCTAACTTGCGCAAATTAGGAGCCAAACCGAATAAAGCCGTATCTACCGCACCGGGGGCCATCACGGTGATGTTGACTCCAAGTGGCTTAAGTTCATACCAAATGGATTTACTGAAGTTATAAATAAAGGCCTTCGTTGCATTGTAGGTCTGAATACCCGGCATGGCCATCCATGCGGACATAGAGGACATATTCAAGATATATCCTTTCTTACGAGGACGACCAAAGACGGTTTCTTTCTTCTCTTCCTCCGTCAATTCGCGCTTAGCCATGGCTTCGCCAAACAAACGGCACATCTTAGCCACACAAATCATGTGGAGATTGAGCATCAACTCAATCCGCTTCATGGAGGTCTCTAAATAGGGATTAAAGAAGAACACACCGGCATCGTTGATGAGGATATCTACTTGCAGGTTATTGTCCTGGCAATAAGCAAATAACTCTTCGGCAGCATCCGTTTTACTCAAATCAGCATACTTGGCGATGGTCTTAACGCCGTATTCTTGTGCCAATTGAGCCGACACTTCCTGCAACTCTTTCTCTTGGTTACTAACCAGCAATAAATCCGTATGATAATCGCGAGCCAGTTGGGTTGCATACTGCAAACCGATACCCGAACTTGCGCCTGTAACTAATGATAGCATAGTCTTAATGTTTAGCGTCCCAGCGACGTTCTAATTGGTTGATTTCTTTCTTTAGTGACTTAGGAATCACTTCGCCATCGCGTTCAACGCACTCATGGCACTTCATCTCAAGGGTGTACATACGTCCGATGCAGTAGTTAGAACGACCGCAACGAGCGTGATAGTGGATATCTTCTTCTACGTGATGCACGAACTCCGGATCTTTGATTAGTACGTGCGCCAATTGGAAGAGTTCAAAGCCTTCGTCCATAATCTGTTGGCAGTTCACACCGGACTGCACGCCACCTACGTAGATGAGCGTTGTATCCTTTACTTCAGGATCTTCGGCAAAGGCTTTTTGGAATTGCTTAGCCCAATCCATCAGGTAGAGTTCGCGGAATTTCTGGGTAGGAATCATCATCTTACCACCACCGCACAGCAGAGCTGCTTTGAGCCACCACATCTTACCCGGCATATAGTGCGCCAGGGCCTTGATGGGCATAGCACCACTCAGGATAGTCATCGGAGAAGCAGAAACAGTTCCTGCCGACAAAATGATACCATGCACTTTATGTTTAGCAATCTCCTTGGCGATGCGGATACCTTCATTCATATCACTACCGCGCCAGCAGTCGTCGGTCATGTTGGTCTTAACCACTACAGCTAAAGCACGCTTACCGGCTTTCTTATCAGCTTTGGCATGCTCCATCACCTCGTCTAATATCTCGTTGAGGAAACGCACGCGATTCTCAAAACTGCCACCATATTGGTCATGACGGTGGTTGGTGCGAGGCGAGATAAACTGCGAAATCAAGTATGCATGACCGGCATGAATCTCAACGCAGTCAAAACCGGCTTCGCGGCAGAAATCCACTGCCTCACCAAATTTCTTAACCAAATCATGAATCTCGCTCACTTTGAGGCGACGATGGATAGTAGGTGAATACAGGTTAAAGCCCGTAGATGCACTAACAGGCAAGCAATGGCATGTAGCGATGTGGGTCATATTACCACAGTGACCTAATTGAATGCTCGCCATCGCTCCTTCGGCATGCACGGCATCAGTCAGTTTCTTCAAACCGGGCAAAGCCTCTTCACGAACATATAACTGACCATCAAAACTAACACCACTCAAATCCACTGCACAATAAGCAACGGTAGTCATACCTACACCACCCTTAGCTACGCTAACGTGGTAATCCTCCAACATCTGGGAAGGTGTGTTGTTGGTACACATGTTTTCAAACGCTGCGGAACGGATGAAACGGTTACGCAGCGTGATAGGTCCAAGTTTGAACTTGGTAAAAAGTTTATTCATATCAATAAATAAATGGAATGATTCGTTTCAGTTTCTTACGATCAAATTCTTTGGGGAACTCCTCCATGTACTTGTAATAGATAGAGTTAGCCCGCGGAACGAGGTTGCAGCAGCTGAACCAAAAGAACAATGCACCAGCCCAAGACCATGTTAGAATAGCCCAACCTAACCACTCGGTAATCTCACCCAGGTAGTTGGCACTGGTTACAAAACGGTACATACCTTTCTTAGGCAGATAGTGGTTCGTATCGCCCGGCTTACGCAGGTGACGAATCACATAATCCGAATGCATATTGATAATCCATCCTATGAAGAAGATAGATACACCTAATATGAACTGCCAGGACGAGAACCAATCAACAGAATATGGTCTAATCAGCGGAGCCAAATGGAATAACCAGTAGCCCTGTACATAACCATTGATTAAGTTCCACATCACGCTCAATGCCATGATAATCACCGGCATCTTGGAGTTACCTTTCAATAGGAAGGGGAACACAAAGGAGCGCTGGAAATAGTGGAATTGGAAAATCAGGAAGAAAGCCCACAAAGGAGATTGGAAACGATGCTCCGAAATAGCCCATAAATAGCACATCACGATAAACACCGGTGCTTCCATCAAAAACCAACCCACTTTATTATTGATTGCAGGACCCCATTTCTCGGTACGCATTTTACCGTAACCGGCGTCCACAAAATACAAGGCTACAAAAACGATGGCACCAACTAATGCCATGATAAATAAAAAGTTGTTAAAAAATTCTAACGAGTAGATGTTTTCCATATTTAACATTTTTAATATTGAGCGACAAAGATACTGCTTTTTTTCCAATTATGCAAATTTTTTTGGCACTTTGCATTTTTTTTTGTAACTTTGCAGCATATTTCACGTCAAACATCATATTACAACATAAAAAAATCACATTAACAATGAAGAAACTTACCATTATGGCCTTAGCCGTTAGTGCGCTTATGGGATGCGCCAAACAAAACCCTTTCTTCGAGTATGAGAATTGGACCACTCCTCATGGTACCTATCCATTTAACGAAATTCAGACTAAGCATTACAAACCTGCCTTTGAGGAAGGTATGAAGCGTGGTTTAGCCGATATTGATGCTATTGTCAATAACCCCGAGGCTCCTACCTTTGAGAATACCATCGAGGCTTACAACCGTTCCGGCAAGATGTTGGACGTAGTAGCTTCATGCTTCTTTAACTTAGCCTCCTCCGAGACCAATGAACAGATGCAGGAATTAGAGGTTGAACTCTCACCGATGCTCAGCGAGTACTCCACCGCTATTTTGCTCAATGAAGGTTTATTCCAACGTATTAAAGCCGTTTATGACCAGCGTGAGTCGTTGGATCTAAACCCCGAACAACGTAAACTATTGGAGGACGTATATGAAGGCTTTGCCGAGAACGGTGCTAACCTGGACGAAGCCGGCAAAGAGCAACTGCGCGAACTGACGATGCGTTTGAGCAACCTAACCACTCAGTATGGTCAAAATGTATTGAAAGCCACCAATGCTTGGACGTATGAGATTACGGACGAAAGCCAGTTGGATGGACTCAATGAGGATACCAAGGCTATTTTGAGAGGCATTGCCGAGAAGAATGGCAAGACCGGTTATATGCTGGACCTCAAACCAACCACGTATATCCCGGTCATGGAAGACTGCAACACGCGCGCGCTACGCGAGATATTATATAAGGCATATAATACGCGTTGCATTGGTGGCGAGTATGACAACACCGCCCTCATCGTGGAGATCGTTAATACACGTCTGCAGATGGCGCAACTATTCGGCAAACAAACCTACGCCGAGAAGTCGCTGCGTAAGACCTGTGCCGAAACGCAAGAGAACGTGATGAATTTCTTGGGTCAGTTGCGCGACGCATATGTGGCTCCGGCTAAGAACGAAGTGAAAGAACTGCAAGCATACGCTCAAACACTCGGCTTTGAAGGTGAACTCATGCCTTGGGATTGGTCGTATTATAGCAAGAAACTCAAGGATGCTAAATACAGTATCTCCAACGATATCCTGCGTCCTTACTTTGAGTTAGAGTCTGTTAAGCAAGGTGTGTTTGGCTTAGCCGAACGCTTATATGGTCTGCAGTTCGTCCGCAACAACGATATCCCGGTTTATCATCCGGAAGTATCGGCTTATGATGTATTGGATGCCGAAGGCAATTTCTTAGCCGTTTATTATAGTGACTTCCATCCCCGTGATGGCAAGCGTGGCGGTGCATGGATGAATGATTTCCAACCGCAGTATCTCAATGCTGACGGCACCGACCATCGTCCTCATATCGTCAATGTCATGAATATGACCCGTCCTGTTGTAACGGACTCTATCACCAAGCCTGCTCTACTCACCTATGACGAGGTAGAGACTTTCCTGCATGAGTTCGGTCATGCCCTGCATGGTATGCTCACTAAATGTCAGTATTCGGCGCTCAGTGGCACCAATGTACCGCGCGACTTCGTGGAACTGCCTTCTCAGTTCAATGAGAATTTCTTAGGCGAGAAAGAGTTCCTGGATACCTTTGCTAAACATTACCAAACCAACCAGGCTATGCCGCAGGAGTTGATTGATAAGATTAAGGCGAGCACCAATTACCACGCTGCATACGCTTGCGTTCGTCAGTTATCCTTTGGTCTCTTAGATATGACTTGGCATACCCTGACTGCTCCCTTTGAGGTAACCGATGGCGATACCATCAATGCCGTTATTAACTTCTCTAACGAGGCTATGGAGTCTGTTCGCGTGATGCCTAATGTGGAAGGCACTCAGATGGCAACGGCCTTCACCCATATCTTCTCCGGAGGTTATGCAGCCGGTTATTACAGCTACAAGTGGAGCGAACTGCTGGATGCGGATGCTTTTGCACAATTCCAACAGGCTCAGCAAAAGAATGGCAGCATCTTTGATAAGGAGACAGCCGACCGCTGGCGCACCAATATACTGGAGAGAGGTAATACAGAGGAACCGATGGTGCTGTATCGTCGCTTCCGCGGAGGTGATCCAACTATCGATGCCCTACTCCGCCGCGATGGCCTGATTAAGTAAGTGCTTCCGAGCACTCCAGAAAAATAAAAGCCGTAAGTGCAGATGCATTTACGGTTTTTTGTGTGTCGGGAAGACAGGATTCGAACCTGCGACCACCTGGTCCCAAACCAGGCATTCTACCGGACTGAACTACTTCCCGATGGTGCTTAGAGCACTCCAAAATCAAATTCGACTGCAAAGGTACTACTTTTTTTTGATATGGCAAAATTTTTTTGCATAAAAATGGCAACTTCGTGAAGAAAGTGCCATTTTTTTAGGTCGAGGTATTGCATTTTTGTGAACAAGGCCGATGTCTACCTTATTTAGGAAAAGTCAATTAGCCAATTAACCAATTAGGGATTAGCCAAATAGCCAATTAGTCAATTTTTCTTAGGATACGGATTAGACCGAGGAGGGCTTTGGTGCAAGCACGGGCAGTAATTTGCTCCCTACTTACACTGGAAGCACCGGAAGCCCCTGAACCTAAATGGAAGCACTCAGCATAGGTGCCATCGGGTGTAGCCCAAGCCATCCAGACGGTGCCGACAGGCTTATCCGGAGTGCCTCCTGTAGGTCCAGCCACGCCACTAGTAGCAATAGCATAATCAGTGTGGGTTAAATTGCGAGCTCCTTCTGCCATACACCTTACCGTCTGTTCGCTAACCGCACCGTGCACTTCTAAAACCTCTGCAGGAACGCCCAAGACGTTTTGTTTGACGGAATTATCGTAAGCCACTACGCTGCCCCAATACCAAGCCGAACTGCCGGAATGAGCATTGAGTAGAGCTGCCAATCGTCCGCCTGTACAACTCTCCGCCGTACTGATGGTTTGTCCCTTAGCCAAGAGCATCTGACCTAACACCAATTCCAACGGTTTATCTTCATCTACAACCAAATAATCCTGCACCAGTTCCTTGAGTTGATTCCATTGGTCGTCTAAGACATCGATGGCATCTTCATAGAGACTAAGACGCAAACGAATAGTGCCATCCTTAGGCAGATAGGCCAAATGCAAGCAATCCGGCAGCGCATTCTCCCATTTCTCCAGTATGATAGCTAAACTGCTTTCGGCTATTCCACTCACCAACAAAGTGCGATGGGCAATCGTTTGTGCCATATCCGGCAACTGCTCCATTAACCACGGCAATACTTGCTCCTGCATACCAACCTGCATCTCATGAGGGACACCGGGGAGGGAGATTAAACGTTTAGCGTTTAGAGTTGAACGTTTAGCGTTTAGCGTGAAGGCCATGATGGGGGCAGAACCGACACGATTGGTGAGGACAGTGCAGTTCTCAGGCACCAGCCACTGAGTAGCCGTGAGGCGATTGAGTACATCAGGACGGTTTTTATACAGTTCTCTCACATGCTTTTCCACCTGTTTAGACGGCACTAAACGCGTGTGGAAATAGTCGCACAGCACTTTCTTAGTTATATCATCCTTGGTGGGACCCAGTCCGCCGGTTGTCAGCACGATATCGGCGCGATTGAACGCCTCGTCAAGGGCTGCCACTATATGTTCGGCATCATCATGTACGGACGTGATTTGTTTGAGCACTATACCGCGTTCATTCAGTCGCTGCGCCATCCAAGCCGAATTAGTATCTACGACCTGACCGATGAGCAGTTCATCTCCGATGGTTATAATCTCACAGTTCATTGTTTACATTGTTTTTCCCATTCCGAAGCAGTCAGGCATAGTTCGTCATACCATTCCTGACCAAAACGTCGAATGAGCGGTTCTTTTAGAAATTCATATAATCGGATGTGGTTCTTCTTGCCCAATACACGAGCACAATGGCATATATCCCAGCGGTGGTACTCCACCCCAACCTTGTCGCCTACTTGGGTGAGTCGCACAGGATAAAGGTGGCAGGAGATCGGTTTCTTGAACTTTATCTTGCCTGCATTAAAGGCTTTTTCTATTAAGCAATAGCACCAGCCATTATGGTCGGTTCGCGCAAAGACGCAGTCTTTATCATTCACGATGGATGTAACTCTTTCCCCACTGGGGTCAAGGTATGATATGCCTTGCTGCTGCACTATGGCACGTGCCTCAGGCGTCATATCCGGCAGCAGAACAGGCAGAATCTGCTCTACCTCGCGGCACTCCTCATCCGAAATAGGTGCTCCGGCATCGCCTTCAATGCAACAGCAACCGTGACAGGAGTCCAGGTTGCAGCAAAAGTCCTTCTCTAATATATCCAGACTGACTAATGTATTTTGAATCAAGAACATAAGCCTTCAATAAAAATCTTTGCACCTATTCCAATCAAGATAAGTCCGCCTATCAGTTCGACATTGAGGCGGAACTTACTGCCCACAAACACGCCAATCAGGTAACCGGCAAGGGAGAAAACAAACGAACTCAAAGCAATGATACTGATGCCGAGCCATAGACTATCCGGATACGGAATAAAAATAACCCCTGTAGCCAAGGCATCTATGCTGGTAGCAATGGCCAAGACGATTAGATTACGAGCAGACCAATCAACAGGCTTAGGCTCGTCTTTCTGGAATGATTCGTAAATCATCTTGCTTCCAATCCATCCCAACAAAGCCAACGCTATGATGCCGGCATAACGACTAAAGAAATTGCTAAAGAGCGTACCGGCATAGTAACCGATTAGTGGCATGGCCCCTTGAAAGAGTCCAAAGAGAACCGCCATCAACCAAGGGTGCTGACGTTTAGCAAAGACCTCGTGGATATCCACCACGAGACCTTGAGAGATACTGACGGCAAAACAGTCCATTGCCAGTCCAATCCCTATTAAGATAATAGACAGACTATCCATTAATGTTTATAACGATAGCGAGCAACGGTCTTGCCCTTGGCTATATTCGTTAATTTAGTGCGCACAAACTGCTTGCGGATAGGCGAAATACGGTCGGTAAACACATGTCCCTCGAGGTGGTCGTACTCGTGCAAGACGATACGTGCCTTAAAGTCCGTGTAGGTATCTTCATGCCATTTGAAGTCGGCATCCTGATAACGAATAGTAATCGTCTTAGGACGCACTACATTCTCGCTAATGCCCGGTAAAGACAGACATCCTTCGCTATACGTAGATGTTTCATCACTTTCCTCTATAATCTCAGGATTGATAAACACTTGTTGGAAATCAGCGCAATCAGGATAGTCCTCTCCTAATTCCGAACCATCTACGATGAATAGTCGTTTACTGAGACCGACTTGCGGAGCAGCTAGACCGCATCCTTCAGCCTGTATAAGGGTCTCCTGCATATCGGCAATGAGTTGCTTGACATCCATTTCGCCTTGTACCACCTCGTCTGTCTCTCGACGCAAGGCAGCTTGACCGTATAAGTAAATTGGTAAAATCATTTTTATTGCTAATTGCTAATTGCTAATTGATGATTGATGATTAAGGTAGTCTTCTAAGATGATGGTGGCAGCTATTTTATCCACGACGGCCTTGTCTTGACGTTGTTGGCGTTTCATTCCGCCATCAATCATAGCCCGATATGCCAAAACGGAGGTGAACCGTTCATCATACTGAGTGAGTTTGATATGCGGGAAATGGTTAGTAAACCACCCCATGAAAGGCACAATATACTTGACGGATTCACTATCTTCTCCATTCATCTGAGTGGGTTTGCCAATCACCACCTCATCTATCTCTCCTTTTGCCAGTTCGGCAGTTAACCAGGCAGGTAAGTCCTTGGTTAACACGGTACAAAGAGGATTAGCTGTAATCCGAAGTACATCAGTTACAGCTAATCCCGTTCGTTTCTTACCGTAATCTATTGCTAAAACACGTGCCACAATTACAGTGCCTCGTACTTATCCATCATTCCCAGACGATAGTAGATGCTCTTAAGAGCACGCTCGCAGTCGTAGTTGTCAGGATTAATGCTGCGTGCTTTCTCAAACAAAGGCAGAGCCTCTTGGTAAGCAGCCTCAATCTGGTCCTTTACTGCCTGATAAGCAGCATCATCCAAGTAACCGGCCTCGTCATTGAGTTTCTTAGCCTTCTCAACAAATACATAGCCGTAGTTGGTGTATAAGTCAGCATTGTTAGGATCGATAGCCAAACCTTGTTTGAAGACCTCGATAGCCTCGTCGAACTTATACTGCATACTCAGGATAGAACCTTTTGAGTTATAATACTGAGCCTGAGGATTTTGGGCAATAGCCTTATCGAGCAATGCAATAGCGTTGTCGTAGTCGTTAGCACCAACGTATGCGTTGATACGTGTCTGAATGAAGCGTTCCTCTTGCGGGAAGAGTTCAATGCACTCATCCATAACGGCATAAGCCTTAGCACTATCTTTCAGATTCAAATAGCAGCTATAGAGGTACTCTCCGGCAGAAGCAGCCTTGTAGTCACCATGAACTAATTCCTGGAAGAGAACAATAGCGTCGTTGTATTTCTCGGCAGAATAAGCCAATTGACCTGCGCTGAAGCGGATATCTTGGTAAACGGTATCGCGCACCATCTTGTTCTGCATCTTCTCATCCTGCATCATCGGCAGATTAGGTATGTCGGAATACAGTTTATACAGCTCAAAAGTAGAAGCATAGTCCTGTTTCTCATAGAAAGAGCCGGCATAGCCTAATAGACCTTGGTTCTGGTAGTATTCCAGCATCTTATCGGCAATGCTCTTGCGGATAGAAACGTTCTTCTTATCCATCACCATGTTGCCCTTCTTATCCATAACGAGCACTTGCGCCAGTTCGTCAGCCTTGAGCCAATATTTATAACTCTCTTGCTGAGCCGCACCAACTACGTTGTAGTCAACCGCCTGACCCATATAAACCTTATTGAGTTCGGCATTAGCCTCATTATACCCAATCAAACCGGCTACGTACCATGTATTCGCCAAGTCCTTGGTTTCGTCATTGGTCAATGCACCTTGGATGAGTTCACGCGCAGCAGCATAGTTAGCTCCTTCGCCATTAATCATACCTTGAACTTTCTTAACGTCCTGGATTTGACCCATGCCGGCAGCACTTATCAGCACCACTCCGGCCATTAAAAATAGTTTTTTCATATTGAATTATGAATTTTGAATTATGAATTATGAGTTTTCGTTTTCAGTAGCGTCAACGTTTTCGTTTACGTTTGCGTTAGCGTCGTTTTCGTTCTCTTCGCTCTTTGGAACAGTGCAACCGAACATAAGCGTATCGTTACGTTTCTGCAATTCAATCAGTTTGACGCCTTGTGTAGCACGTCCCATGACACGGATTGTATCGATTGCCATGCGGATAGCGGTGCCGGACTTTGTGATAAGCATCAGGTCCTCCTCATCATCTACAGCATGCAGGCCAATCAGATTACCGGTCTTATCGGTTAGTTGCATGGTCTTAACGCCCTTACCACCACGGTTGGTAATACGATAAACGGGTTCGCCATCTTCGTCATCCAGGCGAGTGCGCTTACCAAAGCCCTTCTCCGAGATAACCAGAACAGTCTGTTCACTATTAGGCTCTACACAAATCATGCCAATAGCACGATCCTGACCATCATCTTCTAATGTAATAGCCTTCACACCAGTTGCGGTACGGCCCATTGGACGAACGGTATTTTCAGGGAAGCGGACCACTTTACCATTGTAGGAAGCAATCAACATCTGGCTCTCGCCATCGGTGAGTGTAACCCCAATCAAAGCATCTCCTTCACGCAATCCAACAGCATTGATACCATTGGTACGAGGACGGCTATAAGACTCTAATGTGGTCTTCTTCATCAAACCATTCTTGGTAGCAAAGATCAAGTAGTGGTTGTTGACGTATTCCGGATCGTTGAGACCCTTCACATTGATGAAGGCACAAACCTTATCGCCCTTGTCCAGGTTGATGATATTTTGGATAGCGCGGCCCTTGCTTTGACGATTGCCTTCGGGCAGGTCATATACTTTCTGCCAGTACAGACGACCATTGGCTGTGAAGAACATCATTGTGGAGTGCATACTAGCCTGATGCACATATTCGGTAAAGTCTTCATCACGGGAACCGGTAGCTTTCATACCTACGCCACCTCTACCCTGCTCTTTGAATTCAGCCAGCGGGGTACGTTTGATGTAGCCAAGGTGAGAGATTGTGATGACCATATCGTCATCAGCATACATATCTTCAGGATTGAACTCAGTAGCCATCTTAACGATCTTAGTGCGACGTTCGTCAGCGTACTTATCCTTCACTTCGTTCAATTCGTCCGTTACAACGCCATAACGCAATACTTCGTCAGCCAATAACTCATTGAGGTGAGCGATTTGCTTCTCTAACTCAGCATATTCGTTCTTCAACTCATCAATACGCAGTCCGGTTAATTGACTCAAACGCATATCTACGATAGCCTTCGACTGGAGGTTATCCAACTCAAAGCGTTTCTCTAAGTTAGTCTGTGCTTCGGCCGGAGTACGACTGGCGCGGATGATTTTAACCACTTCGTCAATATTATCAACGGCAATGATCAAGCCTTCCAACAAGTGTGCTCTTTCTTCGGCTTTCTTGAGTTCCCAACGGGTGCGGCGAGTAACCACATCCATACGGTGCTCTATGAAAGTAGAAATAATATCCTTGAGGTTCAATAACTGAGGACGACCCTTTACGAGGGCGATGTTATTCACCGAGAAGGAACTTTGCAGCTCCGTAAACTTATATAGTTTATTCAGCACCACTTGTGCGTTTGCGTCGCGTTTCACCTCAATCACCACGCGGATATCGCGTTTAGATTGGTCGCTGATGTCCGATATACCTTCAATCTTCTTGTCGCTTACCAGTTCAGCAATCTTCTTCACCAAATCACTCTTAACTACGCCGTAGGGTAACTCGGTAATGATGATATGCTCACGACCGCTATTATCGGTCTCTATATCAGCATTCGAGCGCACTACAACACGGCCACGACCGGTTTCAAAAGCATCGCGTACACCTTGGTAACCATAGATTGTACCACCGGTGGGGAAATCCGGAGCCTTGATATACTCCATCAGTTCGTCAATTGATATATCTTCGGGCACTTCGGTACCATTCTTCTTTGCTTCGTCAATCTCAATTTGACGTTTCACGTAAGCTACGCAGCCATCAATGACTTCGCCTAAGTTATGGGTAGCCATATTAGTAGCCATACCTACGGCAATACCGGTGGCACCATTCACCAACAGATTGGGGAAGCGGCAAGGCAATACAGTGGGCTCTAAGAAACGGTCATCGTAGTTGCGCTGCATATCCACAGTGTCCTTCTCTATATCACGTAGCATCTCCTCGGCTAACTTACTCAAACGAGCCTCGGTATAACGCATAGCAGCCGGACCATCACCGTCCACACTACCAAAGTTACCCTGACCATCCACTAAGCAGTAACGCATGTTCCAAGGCTGAGCCAAGCGAACCAACGTTCCATAAATAGAGCTATCACCGTGTGGGTGATACTTACCCATTACATCACCTACGATAGCAGCCGATTTCTTAGTGGCTTTATCGGAAGTGTAACCACCTTCGTTCATGGCATACAAAACACGCCGTTGAACAGGTTTAAAACCATCACGAGCATCAGGAAGCGCACGGCTAACGATGACACTCATGGAATAGTCAATGTACGAGGATTTCATTTCCTCGTCAATTTTTACAGGAATAATTCTGTCTTCGTTCATATTAATAAAGTTAATTAGTGGCTAATTAATATCCTAATTTGCTGCAAAATTACAAAAAAAAAATGATACCACCAAATTTTTCTTCTAATAAAATCACTTTTTTCTATCGACACCCTGTCGATTTTGCTATCAACCTATGCTTAAATCGCTTAAAAATGGCCTTAAAATGAAAGATGCACAAAAAATAGCCCTCAAAATGAGAGCTAAATTTTTGAGCGGCTTACGGGAGTCGGATCCGTAAGCAGCTTCATCTAAGATGGAGTTGAGCGGCTTACGGGAGTCGGACCCGCCTCCTCAGCTTGGGAAGCTGATGCACTACCGATGTGCTAAAGCCGCATTTGCGAGTGCAAAATTACACTTTATTTTGCATATACGCAAATTTTTCTTGTTTTTTCTGCTAAAAATTACTTTTTATGCAGTTTGACCACAAGGGCACTAACCGGTTCCGCTACAACAGGTTGTTGCAAATCAATCGTCTGATTACCCTTGAGTGGCAATGTACCTACTGCGGCATAGTTGGATAGTATTTCCTGGTAATGATTTATTGGTACGTTCTTAGATTGTTCGCCGGCATTGATGAAAACCAACACGGCCTCCTCCTTATTATATCTTACGTACGCGTACGTGTTATCGCGCCCGAGCCACTGCATGGTCTTACCATCCCACAAAACAGGTTCGCTCTTGCGCCAATTCCACAAGGTCTTCATCTGACGATACACCTCTTTTTGTGTATCGGTCAGTTCTTCCTCAGTAGGCAGCGGCTGACGCAGTCCGGAATGCCCCATTGTTATATCTACGGAACGTTGCATATATTCGTCTCCGGCAAACACCTGAGGAATACCGCGCATCGTAGCAATCATAATATGCCCTATCATCACACGGCGAGGGTCATTATCCTTGACGATATCTGCAAAACGATCCATATCGTGGTTTCCTACAAACATAAGCAGGTTATTCACATCGCCGTATAGATAGTCCGCCGTAAGCGCATCATAAACGCGAGCCATTCCTCCACCCCATGCTGTACCATCATTCTCTAATGCCTGACGAATAGCCTCTTCTGTGGGGAAGTCCATCACCGAAGGCAGGTTACTATTAAAGCCATCGTAGTTGGCCGTTCCGCCCTGCCAATAAGCCACCTGATTAGCCGGTCTGGTCCATGTCTCACCCACGATATTTATCCATGGATACTCATCGCGAATAGCCTTGCACCATTCTGCCATAGGAACCTTCTCGTTATACGGATACGTATCTACACGTAATCCGTCTAAGTTAGCCCATTCAATCCACCAGATGTATAATTGTTTGAAGTATTGAAGCAGGTCAGGGTTATCTAAATTCATATCCGGCATGTGATGGTCAAACCAGCCCTCCTCACTCATCTTGCGATCATACTGCGAAGCATTAATATCATACGCCGCCGTGAAGGCATTGATGGTAGCGGTGTATTCAGGGAACTGATGCCACCAGTCTTGATAAGGCAGATCCTTAGCCCACCAATGCTCGATGCCACTATGGTTGGTAACCACATCCATGATGACTTTAAGTCCCATCTCGTGCGCTTTTTTCACCATCTGTTTGTACAGGTCATTGGTTCCGTAACGGGGGTCGATATGATAGTAATCGGCGCAGGCATAACCATGGTAACTGAATGCGGAGTCGTTAGACCATGTCAGCGGTGTAGGCCAAATATAGGTTGCACCTAATTCTTTGATATGCGGTAATTCGTCTATAATGCCTTGAATATCACCACCTTGGCGGCCATGGATATAGCCTTTTCGGCAGGGTTCTTTCATGCCTTCAACGGTATTATTTGTGGGGTCTCCGTCGCGGAAACGATCGGGCATCAACAGGTAGATCATATCCTTGGACGAGAAGGATTCTTTGATGCAGTTAGATATCTTGCGTTCCACAATCTCGTAATTGAATTTAACCTTTTTGCGACCCTGCTTAATCACGAAGGTGTATGTACCTGCACGGCGCACGTCTAAATCAATAAATAGGTAGTTTTTGCTCTCGGCATTGCGTACTTGTTTGATGCGCAATCCGTTATCCTGTACTTTGCCTTTGGCATCAAGGATAGTGACCAGACCATCAGCCAGGTTATCGCCATAAACCATTAAGGTAAGTGGGCATTGCATGTTAGTCCACCAATTCAGTGGCTCTACTTTTTTAACTGAAACAGCGTGCAACATCGTTGTGCAAGCCAATGCTACTAATAGGAAGAGTCTTTTCATATATGCCAATTTATACAATTTGGTGCAAAGGTACGATTTTTTTTTGGTTTTACCAAATCGGATAGTCAAAAAATGTATTTTTTTCATAAAAATAAAATTATCGCATATTTTTATGTATAAAAATTTGCATATATGCGAAATTCTTTGTACCTTTGCACGCTTTTTATGGGCAAAAATCTAATTTAAACAAAATAAACCATTATTATCATGCAACAAATCATCTTGAAACGTGGTTTGGATCTACCGATGGACGGCAAGGCAGAATTGGCACTTGGCAGTGTTAATCGGCCTGAGGTCTTTAAGATTGTTCCTGACCACTTCGCCGGCATTACGCCCAAGTTGGACGTTAAGGTGGGCGACAAAGTGAAAGCGGGTAGTCCCCTCTTCCACGACAAGACGTTTGAAGCGATGTTATTCACTTCGCCCGTTTCGGGTACAGTGCAGGAGATTGTGCGCGGAGACCGCCGTAAGATTCTGTCGATTAACATCCTCGCAGACGCAAAGATTGAGTATGAGCAGTTCACGATTGACAATGCACAATGCACCAAAGACGACGTGAAAGCCCTCCTACTCGAGTCCGGTTTGTGGCCATTGATTATGCAACGTCCTTACGCATGTATCGCATTGCCTAACAAAGAGCCCCAAGCCATTTTTATTTCTACTTTCTGTTCCAGTCCATTAGCCCCCGATTACGAGTGGGTATTAAAGGGACAAGGAGCAATTCTGCAAGCAGCCGTAACGGCACTCAGCAAGATTGCTACTGTTTATGTGGGCATCAAAGCCGGAGCTGCAGCGCCTGAGTTCCGCGGATTGAAAGACTGCATCCTCTATGAGGTAGCCGGTGCGCATCCCGCAGGGAACCCCAGTGTTCAGATTAATAACATCCGTCCCATGCGTCAGGGTGAAACGATTTGGACTATTGGCATTCAGAACCTAGCTTTGATTGGTCGTTTGTTCGCCAAGGGCATTGTGGATATGCAAAAGAAAGTGGCCTTAGTTGGTCCGATGGCTTATGGCCGTCAGTACTACAATGTGCTGCCCGGTATGCCTGTTAGCGCCGTATTAGAGTCCAATTACCATAAAGAAGTGCCTTGCCGCTTTATTGCCGGTAACGCTTTAGATGGTCATCAAGTGATGCTGGACGATATGATGTCTATTTACACGAACCTTTACACGGTGATTGGTGAAGGAACGGACGTGCATGAGTTCATGGGATGGATGTTCCCGCGCTTTAATGCCTTCCACTTCGGTCAAACCGACCCTGCTAAGATGATAGTAGATAACTGCTTTATGAAGTGGTTATTTGGTGAGCGCAAGTACCAATGGGACGCTCGTCTCAAAGGTGGTCGTCGTGCTATTATCGTTAGTGGCGAGTATGATAAGGTGCTACCTATGGATATCTATCCGGAGCAGTTGATTAAGGCCATGATTGCCCTCAATTTAGATAAGATGATTGAATTAGGAGCCAATGAAGTAGCTCCTGAGGATTTTGCTTTATGCGAGTATGTATGTACATCCAAGATGCCGCTGCAAGCTATTGTGCGTCAGGCATTGGATACAATGAGAAAGGAGATTGAGTAATGGAAAAGTTCTATCAATTATGGAAGAAGTTCGGTAAGAACTTTGAGCAAGGTGGCAAACTGGAGAAGTTATCCTCTTTCTATGATGCTTTTGACACCTTCCTATTCACTCCTACCACCACCGCTAAAAAGGTTGGTGCACAGATTCATGACGGCAGCGACAGCAAGCGTACCATGATTATTGTGGTATTGGCTTTGATTCCCTGCTTGTTATTTGGTATGTTCAATGTTGGTTATCAGCACTTACTGGCAACGGGTCAATTGGCCGAAGGTCTAACCTGCTGCTTGTGGTGGAAAGCCCTTGGCTTTGGTGCATTGGCCATCATTCCTTTCTATTTGGTTTCTTACATTGTAGGTTTAGGTATTGAGTTTATTGTGGCTCAGATTAAGCATGAAGAAGTAGCTGAGGGTTACTTAGTTACCGGCTTTATTCTGCCGCTTATCCTGCCTATCAACACTCCTCTTTGGCAAGTAGCTATTGCTACGGCATTTGCTGTTATTTTTGCTAAGGAAGTATTTGGTGGAACGGGTTACAATATCTTCAACGTAGCCTTGATTGCTCGTGCCTTCTTGTTCTTTGCTTATCCTAATAGCATGACCGGCGACAGTTGCTTTGTTCGTTTGGGCAGCACTTGGGGTTGGGATGGCGGTGCAGCTGTAGATGGTTGGACCGGTGCTACTACCCTGACTCAATTAAGTACAGGTGCCGTAACGGAAAGTGCTTCTTTCTGGGAGACCGTTAATGGTTTGATGCCCGGTTGCGTAGGTGAGACCTGCGTTTGGGCTATTCTGTTAGGTGCGATCTTGCTGCTGGCTACCGGCGTTGCTTCATGGAAAGTGATGGTTTCTATCTTGGCTACTGCAGGTATTACGGCTGCGCTGTTTAATGCCTTTGGTTCGGATAGTGCTATTACTCAGTATCCTTGGTATATGCAGCTGGTTAGTGGCGGTTTGTTGTTCGGTGCAGTCTTTATGGCAACCGACCCTGTTACAGGCGCTCGAACCGAATGCGGTAAGTGGATTTATGGTGCGCTCATCGGATTTATCGTTATCCTAGTGCGTGTACTCAACCCCGGTTATCCCGAAGGTATGATGCTGGCTATTCTGCTCGGTAACGCCTTCGCCCCACTGATTGACTGGTGCGTAGTTCGCAAAAATATTAATAAACGTCTTAAAAGAGCATAATTATGGCAAAACAATTTGTATGTAAAGTGTGTGGATACGTTCACACCGGAGACCAGGCTCCTGACGTTTGTCCACAATGTCAGCAGAGCAACTGCTTTGAGCCGCTAAAGAAAAAAGGACTATCAACCGACTCTAACGTTTATACGATTACGTACGCTACGATTCTTGTTGTGATTGTAGCTGTTATGTTGGCAGTAGTTAGCCAAGTGCTTAAACCACGTCAGGAAGCCAATCAGCGTTTGGATGTTCAGAAGCAGATTCTGACAGCCCTGAATGTAGATTATACCAATGCCGACCCTGCTGCGCTGTATGACCAGATTGTAGAGGAGCAGACATTTGGTGAGTTACCACTCTATGTAGCTACTATTGATGGTGCCACCAAGTATGTATTGCGCCTACACGGACAAGGTCTATGGGGTGGTATCTGGGGCTATATAGCTTTGGATGATGATAAGAATACCATTTATGGTATTAATTTTGGTCACGAGAGTGAGACTCCGGGTCTTGGTGCTGAGATTACCACCGAGAATTTCCGCAGTCGTTTCTTTGGCAAGCATATCAACGATACCAAGGGTGAGTTCCGCAGTGTAGCAGTTCTCAAATCCGGTAAAGTAGCTCCCGAAGGACAAGAGCAAGTGGATGCTTGGGCAGGTGCTACCATCACCTCCACGGGCGTAAACGATATGCTGCTTAACTCGCTTTCCGAATATACTGATTTCTTAAGAAAGGAGGTCAACAATGCTGAGTAAACAAACAAAAGAGGCATTCTTAGGTCCTCTTAATGCCAATAACCCTGTTCTTGTGCAGATCCTTGGTATCTGTTCAGCTCTTGCTGTAACGGTGCAACTCAAGCCTGCCTTGGTGATGGGTATTAGCGTAACCATTATTGTGGCTCTTGCCAATGTAGTGATTGCACTTATTCGCAAGAGTATCCCAATGCGTATACGTATTATCGTTCAACTCGTTGTTGTAGCTGCGCTTGTAACGATTGTGTCAGAGATTCTCAAGGCCTTTGCTTACGATGTAGCTATGCAATTAAGTGTGTATATCGGTTTGATTATTACTAACTGTATTTTGATGGGTCGCTTAGAAGCCTTTGCAATGACCAATAACGTGAAGGACAGTCTGATGGACGGTCTGGGTAACGGTTTTGGTTACGCTATGATTCTGGTGATTGTGGCCTTTGTTCGTGAGTTATTTGGTTCGGGCAAGTTGCTCGGTTACCAAATCATTCCGGATAGTTGGTACGAAGCCGGTTATAGTAACTGTGGTATGATGCTCATGCCTGCCATGGCATTGGTACTAGTAGGATGTGTTATCTGGGCTCACCGCTCAATAAATGATAAGGAGGGTAAATAATGGAACATGCACTTAGTCTTTTAGTTCGCACGATGTTTGCGGATAATATGGTTTTCGCCTTCTTCTTAGGAATGTGTTCATTCCTGGCAGTAAGTAAGGACGTTAAAACATCAGCCGGTCTGGGTGTAGCTGTTATCTTTGTTCAGACGATTACCCTGCCTGTCAACTACCTGTTGCAGGTTCATGTATTGGCACCGCTGGGTTTGGGATACCTCAGTTTCATTCTTTTCATCGCTGTGATTGCGGCTATTACGCAGTTAGTTGAGATGATTGTGGAGAAAGTGAGTCCATCCTTGTATTCAACTCTTGGTATTTTCCTGCCGTTGATTGCTGTTAACTGCGCCATCATGGGTGGTTCGCTCTTTATGCAACAACGTGTATTATTAGAACCTGAGAACGTCAAAGCCATTGCTAACCTCGGTGATGCATTTGCTTTTGCGATTGGTTCAGGTTTAGGCTGGATGCTCGCTATTGTTTGCTTAGCCGGTATCCGTGAGAAAATGGAGTATAACGATGTTCCCAAGCCATTGCAAGGCATTGGTATCACCTTCATTACCGTAGGTTTGATGGCTCTTGCATTTATGTGCTTCAGTGGACTTAACATTTAATAGGAGGATGCAACTATGATGGATATTCAAGCAATTATTTATGCTGTTGTCGTTTTCTTAGCAGTTATTCTTCTGTTAGTCGTTATTCTGCTTGTTGCTAAGAAATACTTAGTAGCCAGCGGTGATGTTAAGGTAACTGTTAATGGTGATAAAGAGTTTACTATTCCAGCCGGAGGTACCCTACTCGCTTCGATGGGCGCAGCCGGAGTGCACCTGCCTTCCGCTTGCGGTGGTAAGGGTAGCTGCGGTCAGTGTAAGTGTCAAGTGCTCGAAGGTGGCGGAGAGATTCTGCCTACCGAGACGGTACATTTCAGCCGTAAGCAACAGAAAGACCACTGGCGTTTAGGATGCCAAGTTAAGGTAAAGAACGACCTGCAACTCAAGATTGATGAGTCGGTATTGGGCGTTAAGGAATGGGAGTGCGAAGTTATTTCGAATAAGAACGTAGCTACGTTCATCAAGGAGTTCAAGGTTAAGTTGCCAGCAGGCGAACACATGAACTTCGAGCCTGGTAGTTATGCTCAGATTCGTATTCCAGAGTATGATATTGACTATGATCGTGATATGGATAAGAGCCTGATTGGCGACTTGTATTTGCCAGCATGGAAGAACTTCAAGCTGTTCGGTCTCAAGCAGAAGAACACCGAAGCTACTATTCGTGCTTATTCTATGGCTAACTATCCGGATGAAGGTGATATCATCACTTTGACCGTTCGTATTGCTACGCCTCCGTTTAAGCCGAAAGACCAGTGCCCGAACGGACCTGAGTTCCAGGATGTACCTTGTGGTATAGCTTCAACGTATATCTTCTCGCTTAAGCCGGGTGATAAAGTTATCATGAGTGGTCCTTATGGTGAGTTCCACCCTGTATATGATAGCAAGAAAGAGATGATTTGGGTTGGTGGTGGTGCCGGTATGGCTCCGTTGCGTGCTCAGATTATGCATATGCTTAAGACGCGTCAATGCCGCGATCGTGAGATGCACTATTTCTACGGTGCTCGTGCTATTGATGAAGTCTTCTTCTTGGAGGATTTCCTGCAATTGGAGAAGGACTTCCCGAATTTCCACTTCCATTTAGCTTTGGACCGTCCGGATCCCAAGGCCGACGGACTAGGAATCAAGTACACAGCAGGCTTTATTGCTCCTGTTATGGGCGATACGTACCTCAAGCAGCATGATGCTCCCGAAGATATTGAGTACTACCTGTGCGGTCCTCCAATGATGGCAAAGACGGTGGTTGACCTACTCCACTCGCTTGGCGTAGATGACCAAGATATCCGCTTTGATAACTTCGGTGCTTAAGCACAATGCTCATAAACGAAAAAAGACCGTTTTTTGCGGTCTTTTTTTGTTTTTATTTGCGTATGTCCACAAAAAGCAGTACCTTTGCACCCGATTTTTAACTATGATATTAGTATGTGATTAGTATGTGATTACTATGTGGTTAATATG